>JANQGP010000125.1 GCA_028277265.1 Woeseiaceae bacterium
TGCGAACCGCGGTCTCATCCTCGAAGCGGATCTGAGCGGCAAAGCCCACTTTCGCGGGCGCGTTCGTCGTGTCGGGTCGGGTCCGTACTTCCTCGAAACGCCGAAACCCGATAAGGCAAGCGTCGAGGTTGGAAATAACTGGGAAGGCGTTGCGGATTTCACCGAAGGCCACGCCTGGGGCGGCGAAACGGTGTGGTACGACGGCAGGTTCTGGAACGATGGGTTGATCTGGAACAAGGGGATGATCTGGAACGACCGCATGATCTGGAACAACGGGATGATCTGGAACGATGGCATGATCTGGAACGACGGCATGATCTGGAACGATCTCTTCAATCAGTCGATCACCATCGACACCTGGGTCAGGCAGGAATAGGGCGCGCGTGCCGCGTCGAGGGAGTACTCTGTCGAAGCTGTCGCTGGCGCTGCTGGTGACGGCGACGTTTGTCCACGCCGTCGAATCCCGAAGCGTCAGGTTCCAGCACCTGTCCCGGGATGACGGTCTGTCCCAGGCATTCGTCTACGATGTCGTGCAGGACCAAAGTGGCTTCATGTGGTTCGGTACGCAGGAAGGTCTCAACCGCTGGGATGGTCACGCGTTCACCGTCTTCGCGCACGATCCGGCCGACGCCGGATCGATCTCCGACGAATCGATCCGCAGCCTGTTGATCGACCGGCAGGGGACGCTGTGGGTGGGTACGGATGCGGGCGGACTGTCACGGTACAACGAGCACGACCGGAGTTTCACCAATTTCCTGCACGATCCGGCGAACCCCGACTCGATCGCCGACAACCGCGTTCGCGTCGTCTACGAAGACAGCGACGGTCGCATCTGGGTCGGTACCGACGGCGCCGGCCTCGACCGCTTCGATCCGCAGACCGGAACCTTCGAACACTACCCGCATGATGGGTCCAATCCGGCCAGCGTAGCGAGCGCCAGTATCTGGGACGTGCTCAGGGACAGCCGCGGAGTTCTCTGGGTCGCTACAACCAATGGGCTGAGCCGATTCGACGACGCGACCGGATCGTTCAGAAACTACCGTCACGATCCGGCGAACGGTCAATCTCTCAATGACAACGAATTGCGAACGCTCTTCGAGGATACCGACGGCCACTTGTGGATCGGCACGACGTCCGGCGGTCTGAATCGGCTCGATGTGACGAGTGGCCGGTTCATTCACTTCACCCATGATCCCGACGACCCGTCGAGCATCACGGACAATCGGATCAACGCAATTTACCAGGACGATACCGGGCTCCTCTGGATCGGGACGCTGGGCGGACTCAACGTCCGGCGCGCCGACGGATCGGGTTTCGACCGCTACACGAACGATGCCCGTGATCGCTACAGCCTTGCCCATAACAACGCGCTTTCGCTGTTCCAGGACGATGGTGGCGTGTTATGGGTAGGCACCTACGACGGCATCAGCCGCTGGAACCAGCGCAATCGGTTCATGAAACACTTCCGCGCTGATGCGAGCGGCGGCGGCGGGCTCAGTGAGGATACCGTCACGACGTTCGCCGAGGCGCCGGACGGTTCGATCTGGATCGGTACCTATGGTGGCGGCCTGAACCGGCTCGATCGCGAAGTGAGCGAAATCCGCGTAACCCGGCACGTCCCCGCCGACGCGACAACGCCGCCGAGCGACCAGATCATGGCATTGCATGTGGATCCGGACGGTGGCCTGTGGGTGGGCACGCGCCGTTCCGGCCTCGCGTATCGCGACCCGGTGAGCGGGGTGTTCCGGACCTACACGCACGACCCGTCCGACGATTCCAGCCTCAGCGGCAACGGCGTTACCTACCTGCTCAGGGACAGTCAGGGCGCGCTTTGGGTAGCAACCTTCGGCGGCGGATTGAATCGTCTCGACGAATCCAGCGGCACGTTCGAGCGCTTCCGGCACGATCCGGATGATCCCGCTACCATCAGCAACGATCGCGTGCTCGTGCTGTTCGAGGACGCGGACGGAGTCATCTGGGCCGGCACTTACGGCGGCGGCCTCAACAGCTTCGACCGCGAAAGCGGCGCGTTCACCCGGTACCGCGGCGAACCGGGGCGCTACGACGGCCTGGCGGGCGACGAGATCTACATGATCCAGGAGAGCGCCGACGGCGATTTGTGGATAGGCGTCAAGGGCGCGGGACTGAACCGCTGGAGACGCAATGAACGTGAAGCCGGGCGGCCGTCGTTCATTCGCTACGGAACCATAGACGGCTTGCCGAGCAACACGATCTACAGCGGCGTGTGGGATGGCGAAGGGCGCCTCTGGATGAGCTCGGCTCACGGGCTTTCGCGGCTCGACCCGGACCGCGGCACGTTTCGCAACTACGACACCAGTCACGGTTTGCAGAACGACGAGTTCAATCTCTCGGCCGGTTTTGCTGCGTCGGACGGCGAACTGTTTTTCGGCGGGATCAACGGTTTCAATGCGTTTCACCCGGATGAGTTCATCAACCACCGGGCGCCGCCGCGCGTCGTGCTTACGCGGTTCGACAGTCTCGGCGAAGCCATCGACACGTCGGCAGCGAATATTCGCCTGCGCCACGATCAGAACGTCGTCAGCTTCGAGTTCGCGGCACTCGATTTCGCGGCGCCGCGCAAGAACCGGTATCGCTACAAACTCGAGGGCGTGGACACGGCGTGGGTCGAAGCGGGGCACTCGCGGTACGTGACCTATTCGAATCTGCCGGCCGGCGATTTCAGGTTCTTCGTCATTGCGGCCAACAACGACGGCGTATGGAGTGACTTCGGCGCAACCGTGTCGTTCTCCCGATCGCCCGCTCCCTGGTTCACGTGGTGGGCGTCGACGATCTACGCGATCGTCATCCTGACCGTCCTGTGGATGCTGATCCGCGCTTACAACCGGCGCCAGCAACACCTCACCATGCTTGCGCATGCCGCGGAGATGCGGCTCGTGCAGGCCCGCCTGAAAGAAGCGCAGCGCATCGCCGGTGTCGGCAACTGGGTATGGCTGATCGACGAAGGCGAACAGTGGTGGTCGGACCAGATGTACCGGATGCTGGGGCTCGACCCTGCGGCCACCGAACCCGGCTACCGCACGCTGTTGCAGCAGATACACGTCGACGATCGGCCTGCCTACGAGGCAGCGATTCGGCGCAGCTTCGAACACGGCGAACCCTTCGAGATCGAGTACCGTCTGCTGACCGGCGGCGGGGAAACCGCCATCATGCGGGAACGGTGTGAGGTGACCGTCGACGACAAGGGCAGGCCCGTCCGGATTGCCGGCACGACAGAGGACATAACCGAGCGCAAGACGGCGGAAGACAACATCCGGCGCCGCGCCGACTTCCAGTCGCTGTGTGCGGAACTCTCGTCACGCCTTCTCAAGACCCTTCCGGACGACTTCGAGAAGCAGCTCAACCGTTGCCTGGCGATGGTTGGACAGCGCTACGGAGTCGATTCGATCGTCATCAACCTGCGGCAGACGGAGCAGGAATACCTGCGTACGCGTTACGCCTGGGAACGTTCGTACGATGAACGCCGCACCGATCCCGTCGATGCGAAGCAGGTGCCCTGGATCATGTCGCAACTCATCGCCGGCAAGCCGATCATCATTCGCGACGTCGCCGATATGCCGGCCGAGGCGAAGACCGATCAGATGCTCCTGCAGAACAGGGGCACGCAATCGCTCCTCGACATTCCGCTGATCATGGACGACCGGCTCGGAGGCACCTGCGCGTTTTCACACACCCGGGACCGGCAGGACTGGCCAGAGGAAACGGTCAGCGAACTGACGTTGATCGCCGGGATACTTGCGAGTGCAATTGCGCGCCATCTCGCCGCCGCTGAAATCCAGAAACTCAACGAAAGTCTCTGGCAAGAGAACATCTCGCTGCGCGAAGAAGTCCGCATCGCACACAGTTTCGACGAGATCGTCGGAGAGGATCTCGGTTTGCGGCGTTGCCTTTCGGCCGCCGAGAAAGTCGCGCCAACCGACGCGGCGGTCCTCATTCTCGGCGAGACCGGCACCGGCAAGGAGTTGCTCGCGCGCGCGATTCACAAGCTGAGCACGCGCCGTGACAAGGCGATGATCAGCGTGAATTGCCCCGCACTGCCCGCCAACCTGATCGAGAGCGAGCTGTTCGGGCACGAGAAGGGTGCGTTTACGGGTGCCGAGGGCAAGCGGCTCGGACGATTTGAAATCGCCGACGGCAGCACCATTTTCCTCGACGAGGTGGGCGAGTTGCCGCTCGACCTGCAGGCCAAGTTGTTGCGCGTGCTGCAAACCGGCGAGTTCGAGCGGCTTGGCGGCAGCAAGACGCTCAGGGTGGACGTGCGGCTGATCGCCGCGACGAATCGCAACCTGCCCGAAGCTATCGAGCGCGGCGGTTTTCGATCGGACCTGTACTATCGCATCGGCAGCTTTCCGATAACACTGCCACCGCTCCGAGAGCGACGCGGCGATATTCCCCTGCTCGCCGAGTACTTCGTGCGCAAGCATGCGAAAGGGCTCGGCCGCGACGTCGACGCGATCTCGGCGCGCGCGATGAAAGAGCTGGTGGGCTACGAATGGCCGGGCAATATCCGTGAACTGGAGAGCATCATCGAGCGTGCGCTGATCACCGCGGACGGCGGCAACGTCCTCGAGTTGCCGCGCCCGCTCGGCAGGGACGTCGACAAGCCCGTGACCGGTACGGCACGAGACACGCGGACGGATCTCGAATCCGTCGAGCGAAGCTACATCGTCGGCGTGCTCGACAGGACGAACTGGAAGATCTCCGGCGAAGGCGGTGCTGCCGAAATCCTCGGCATGCCGTCCAGCACGCTGAGATCCCGGATGAAGCGTCTTGGCATCGAGCGCGAACAGCGCTGAACCGCCGGCAAGTCTCTGCAATGTGATACGAGTCACAACCGGCGCGGTTTCGCAGTAATACGATAGATATCGACGTATTATGTCAGGTGACTCTGATGATTGACCGGCGGCAACCAGACCGGGTCA
Organism: Woeseiaceae bacterium; assembly: GCA_028277265.1. GTDB lineage: Bacteria > Pseudomonadota > Gammaproteobacteria > Steroidobacterales > Woeseiaceae > UBA1847. Next base: position 4,962 of record JANQGP010000125.1, read on the forward strand.
TGCGGGTCAGCAACCTGCGTGACTTCTTCCGGACGTCCATCGAGGACGTCGCTGCCCGCCAGCGCGTCACCATCGAGCCGGATGCGGCACACTATGTCGTGAACATGTTGACTCTGTTCTCGCGGTCCGAAGACCTCTATGAAGACGATGGCGCGCATTACGGATTGCGCCCGCTGGCGCTGATGCTCTCGGATGCGGCGAGCGCCACGTCGGCCGTCGAACGCAATCAGCTGCTGCAACGCATCGGCGACGTCGCACTCTTTGTTTCGGGTTTCTTCGCGGACAGCTTCGCGCGGCGGGCGGTCGACATCGATTACTACATCCGCATGGGCGGCAATGCCTATGGCACTTTGTCGGACGAGGTGACCGGCACCTTTCGCGGCAATGCATTTGCGCCGGTCTATCGCGAGCTGGCGCGCAAGTTCCAGGTGCTGGTCGACGTGCTCAACGAGGTCAGCGAGGGGCCGACACAGACAGACTTCGTGCGAACCTTCGAAATCTGGCGCAAGACCGGCAGCAAGCGGGCCGCGGCGCTGATGGAGCAACAGGGTGTCGTGCCCTTGAGAAAAACTCGTCACCATTGACCTCTGGTATGCTCCCAAGGAGCATGCTCAACCGGAAGAAGACAGTCTGGACGATCGTTGCCGTCGTCGCGGTCGGCCTCGCTTTAACGGGGTTCGCCGACGACATGTCCGATACCTATGCGGACGAGGCGTTCAAACGGGCTCTCGTGACGTTTGCCGTGGCGCGTTCGTTGAACGGCGTCATCTCCGTCGCCCAGGGCACCGAGGTGGCCGTTGAGCCCGGCGGTGTCGGCGTCAATCTCACGGTCGGCCAGATCCTCGATCCGATCAACGACCTCATCGAGCAGTTCTCATCGGTCATGCTCGTCGCGACGAGCTCGCTCGGCTTGCAGAACATACTGCTGGGTATGGCTGGCTGGTGGGGCGTCAGCCTGGCGCTCGGAGCTGCCTCGCTGTTCCTTGTCCTCTCGATCTGGTGGCCGGGCGGCGTCAGGCAGGCCACCGCGGCGCTCGCGATGAAGGTCTTCCTCATCACCGTGTTCCTGCGCTTCGCGCTGCCGGCGCTGATCGTCGGCACGCACATTGTCTTCGCCGCGTTTCTCGAGGAGGAACACGATGCCGCGACTGCGGTTCTCGAGGCGACGAGCTCGGAGATCGAGGCGTTCAATGAGCAGGAAACCACGAGCAACGCCGCCGGCGACGATCGATCGTGGATGACGCGGCTGGGCGACATGATCGACAGCTCGATCGAGCAACTCGACGTTGCGGGCCGTATCGAGCGCCTCAAGGCCAGCGCGTCCAGTGCGAGCGAGCAGATCGTACGGCTGATCGTGATCTTCGTCATGCAGACGATCATTCTGCCGCTCGTGTTCCTGTGGTTGCTCGTCGAGGGCCTGAAGGGCATTGCCGGCCGCGCGGCGCGGTTTTCGCAGTAGCATGCCCATACTGCGTTTCAGAGGTGTGACCGCGCGATCGTTTGCCCGCACGTTCGCGCTTCTGTCGCTCGCGGCCTGCAGCGCAGACGAGTCGTCCAGGCCGAACGTGATATTCATCATGTCGGATGACCATGCCTACCAGGCGATCAGCGCCTACGGGTCGACGCTGATCGAGACACCGAATATCGATCGTCTTGCGAAGGAGGGGCTGCGATTCGACCGGGCCTTTGTCGGCAACTCGATCTGTTCGCCCAGCCGCGCGACCTTGTTGACGGGCAAGTTCAGTCACGCAAACGGCTTGCGCAACAACGTCAATGTGTTTGACGGCGAACAGGTCACCCTGCAGGGCCTGATGCGGGAGGCCGGCTACGAGACGGCTGTCATCGGTAAATGGCATCTCAAATCGGAGCCGACAGGTTTCGACCACTGGGACGTGTTGCCCGGCCAGGGCGAGTATTACAACCCGGATTTCGTCAGCGCCGAGGGCACGCGCAGGGTAACGGGCTACGTCACGGACATCATTACGGATCTCGCGATCGACTGGCTCGAGCAGCGCAAGCAGACGGCCAAACCCTTTCTGCTGTTCTATCACCACAAGGCGCCGCACCGCGAGTGGTGGCCGCCGCTCGACAACCCGGGCGAGTTCCACGCATCACCGTCGCCCGAGCCGGACACGCTGTTCGACGACTATGGCGGTCGCGGCACGGCGGCGAGAGAAGCCGAGATGCGTATCAGCGATCACATGGGCCTCACCAACGACAACAAGATCACGCCGGAAAACGCGGCCGCTCTCGGACACATGCCCTTCATGGACTGGTACGACGATGCGTACCGGCGCCAGTTCGACAGCTATATGAACGACGAGCAGCGAGCAGTGCTTGGCGAACTCTACGGACCTATCAATGCCGAGTTCACGGAGCTCGACCTTCGGGGCGACGCGCTCACTCGCTGGAAGTACCAGTGCTACATGCAGGACTATCTCGCAACGATCCGGTCCGTTGACGACAATATCGGGCGGTTGCTCGCCTATCTCGAACGACGCAATCTCCTCGACGACACGGTCGTTGTCTACACCTCGGATCAGGGTTTCTATCTCGGCGAGCATGGCTGGTTCGACAAGCGTTTCATGTACGAGGAGTCGTTTCGGACGCCATTGATCATTCGTGCGCCGGGCGACGCCCAGCGAGGCGCGGCGCGCTTGTCCCTCGTACAGAACGTCGACTTCGCGCCAACCATCCTCGATCTTGCGGGTGTCGACGTTCCGGCCGATATGCACGGCGAAAGTCTCGTACCGCTGTTTGCCAGGGACGACCTCGATTTTCGCGACGCGGCTTATTATCACTACTACGAGTACCCGGGAATACATGCCGTGAAACGGCATTACGGGATTCGCACGCATCGTTACAAGCTCATGCACTTTTATCATGACGTCGACGAGTGGGAGCTCTACGATCTGACATCGGACCCGCAGGAAATGCAGAATCTCTATGATGAACCGGGTTATGCGGACGTGCGTGAGCGAATGAAACTGCTCCTCGCCGATGTGCAGGCACGTTATGGCGACTCGCTCGAACTTGCCCGGGAGCTTGTGAAACAGGATCTGGAAGCGCAGGACGGCGATTAGGGTCGGAACCCTATTCGCTGTCCGTGCGGACATCGACCATGACATCACCATCGTTATCCACCAGTACGTGCATGACGATCGGACGACAGCAAACCTCGCAGTCTTCGATGTAAGTCTGCTCGGGAACGGACTCGTCCACGATGATCGTGATCGTCTCGCCGCAGTAAGGGCAACCGATGCGTTTCTCGGGGCTCATGCCCCGAGTATGGAGGCA
>JANQGP010000217.1 GCA_028277265.1 Woeseiaceae bacterium
CATCGAGGTCCTCAGCGGTTTAGAGCCTGTCCGGCGCCGCCCGGGCATGTACACGGACACCTCGCGGCCGAATCATCTGGCACACGAGGTCGTCGACAACTCGGTCGACGAGGCGCTGGCCGGCCACTGCAAGAGGATCGAGGTCGCGATCTACAGGGACGGGTCTCTCGAAGTCAACGACGACGGCCGTGGCATGCCCGTCGACAAGCACCCGAAAGAGAAGATCCCCGGCGTCGAACTGATCCTGACGCGCCTGCATGCGGGTGGCAAGTTCTCGAACAAGAACTACCAGTACTCGGGTGGCCTGCACGGCGTCGGCGTGTCTGTCGTCAACGCGTTGTCGAAGAACCTCGAAGTCTGGATCCGGCGAGGCGGCAAGGAATACAACATGAGCTTCGCGGGCGGCAAGAAACGCGGCAAGCTCGAGGAGGTCGGCAAGGTCGGCAAGGCGAACACGGGCACGACGATCCGTTTCTGGCCCGACGAACAATACTTCGACACGACGAAGTTCAGCGTCAAGGCGCTCAAGCATGCGCTGCGCGCCAAGGCGGTCCTCTGTCCCGGCCTCAAGGTCACGCTCAAGGTCGAGAAACCGAAAGAGAAGATCGAGTGGCAGTACACGGGAGGGCTGGAGGAATACCTGCTCGAAGCCGTCGGCGGTGCCGAAACGCTGCCGACCGAGCCGTTTTCCGGCAGCCTCGCCGGCAACGCCGAGGCTGTCGACTGGGCGCTCGTGTGGACGACGGACGGTGGCGCCTCGGTCACCGAGAGCTACGTCAATCTCATACCGACGCCGCAGGGTGGCACGCACGTCAATGGCCTGCGCACCGGCCTGACCAATGCGCTGCGGGAATTCAGCGACTTCCGCAGTCTGTTGCCGCGCGGCGTCAGCATCGCCCCCGAGGACGTCTGGGACGGCCTGAGTTTCGTGTTGAGCACCAAGCTCGAGGATCCGCAATTCTCCGGCCAGACCAAGGAGCGCCTGTCGTCGCGCGAGTCCGCCGCCTTCGTCGCGGGCGTCATCAAGGACAACTTTTCGCTGTGGTTGAACCAGCATCCCGAGACGGGAGACCAGATTGCGAACCTCGCGATCGGCAAGGCGCAAAAGCGCCTCAAGTCGGCCAAGAAAGTCGTGCGCAAGAAGGTCGTCACGGGACCGGCGCTACCCGGCAAACTGGCCGACTGCACGTCACAGGAACCCGAGTTCTGCGAGCTGTTCCTCGTCGAAGGCGACTCGGCCGGCGGTTCGGCGAAACAGGCACGCGATCGCACGACGCAGGCGATCATGCCGCTGCGCGGCAAGATCCTGAATACCTGGGAAGTGGACACCAACGAGATCCTCGGCTCCCAGGAAGTCCACGACATCTCGGTCGCACTCGGCGTCGATCCGGGTAGCGACAACATCGACGGGTTGCGCTATCACAAGATCTGCATACTCGCCGACGCCGATTCGGACGGTCTGCACATCGCGACGCTGCTGTGCGCATTGTTCCTGCGCCATTTTCGCGAGCTGATTCTTGCGGGCCATGTGTACGTCGCGATGCCGCCGCTCTATCGCATCGACGTCGGCAAAGAGGTCTTCTACGCGCTCGATAAAGGCGAGCGCAAGGGCATCCTCGATCGTATCGAGGCCGAGAAGAAGAAGGGCAAGGTGACGGTCACGCGCTTCAAGGGTCTTGGCGAGATGGACCCGGAACAATTGCGCGAGACGACGATGAACCGCGACACGCGACGGCTCGTGCAGCTCACGATCAGCGGTCGTGACAAGACCGACCAACTCATGGACATGCTGCTCGCCAAGAAGCGCTCCAGGGACCGGCGTACCTGGCTCGAGACCAAGGGCAACCTGGCGGAGGTGTGAGATGACGACCATGCAAAACAGCCTCAACCTCGAAGGGGTCGAACAACAGCCACTCAGGGAATACACCGAACAGGCGTACCTCGATTATTCGATGTACGTGATTCTCGATCGCGCATTGCCGCAGATCGGCGACGGCCTGAAGCCGGTGCAGCGCCGCATCATCTATGCGATGAGCGAACTCGGCCTGTCGTCGACGTCGAAACCGAAGAAATCGGCTCGCACGGTCGGTGACGTCATCGGCAAGTTTCACCCGCACGGCGATTCTGCGTGTTACGAGGCCATGGTGCTGATGGCGCAGGACTTCTCCTACCGCTACCCGATCGTGATCGGGCAGGGCAACTGGGGCTCGACCGACGATCCCAAGTCATTCGCCGCGATGCGTTACACCGAGTCACGCCTCGCGCCGTACGCGAAGAGCCTGCTCCAGGAGCTCGGGCAGGGCACCGTCGACTGGACGCCGAATTTCGATGGCACGCTCAAAGAACCGGTCGTTCTCCCGGCGCGGCTACCGAACCTGCTGCTCAATGGCACGACCGGTATCGCCGTGGGAATGTCGACCGACGTCCCGCCGCACAATCTCAACGAGGTTGCGGCCGCGCTCGTGCACCTGATCGACAATCCCAAGGCGACCATTTCTCAGCTCATGAAGCACGTCAAAGGCCCGGACTTCCCGACCGGTGGCGAACTGGTTTCAGCGAGGAAAGACATCAAGGAAATCTATACGAACGGTAGCGGTACCCTGCGCCTGCGCGCGGCGTACAAGATGGAAGGCACCGACATCGTCATCACTTCGCTGCCCTACCAGATATCGGGTGCCAAGGTGCAGGAACAGATCGCGACGCAAATGCGCAACAAGAAGCTGCCGCAAGTCGAAGATCTGCGCGATGAGTCGGATCACGAGGAACCGAC
>JANQGP010000256.1 GCA_028277265.1 Woeseiaceae bacterium
TGCAGTGAACAAGATCTCCAGCCTCAACGAAGCGCGCCCGGAAAGCGGCGTCTCGATGTCCGGACAGGGCATGGATCGTCGCATCGAGCGCAAGATGCCGCTCGGCCGCAAGCTGGGCTACGGCGCCGGCGCCGCACTGGCCCTGGTCTTCGTCGCCTGGCTCGTCTCGGCACTGATGGGCGGACGCAGCCTGAGCATCAATTCCGAGCGAATCGCCGTCTCGAGCGTGACGATCGGCACCTTCGAAGACTTCATTCCGCTGCGCGGCCGCCTGGTGCCCCGCAGCACCGTCTACCTCGACGCCGTCGAGGGTGGCCGGGTCGAGCAGGTACTGATCGAGGACGGCGCGCTCGTCAATGCCGGCGACCCGATCGTCGTACTCTCGAACACCAACCTGCAACTCGAGGTACTCGGTCGCGAAGCCGCGGTTACCGAGCAGCTCAACTTCATGCGCACGCTGGAGCTGCAGCTCGAGCAGAACAGGCTTTCGCACAAGCGCAACCTGGTCGAGATCGACTATCAGATCACCCGCCTGACGCGTGACATCAACCGGCAAAAGGACCTCGTCGACAGGGAGCTCGTATCCCAGTCGACGCTTGACGAGCTGCAGGACGAGCTGACCTATTACCGCAACCGCCGCGACGTTACGCTCGAAAGCCAGGCGACCGATGCGCGCCTGCAGGAAGAGCAGCTTCGGCAGCTGCGCTCGGCCGGCACCCAGCTTCAGACCAGTCTCGCGTTCGCACGCAAGAATCTCGACGACCTGAACGTCAAGGCGCCCGTCGACGGCAAGATCTCCGGCTTCGACGTCGAGGTCGGCGAGTCCATCGTTCGCGGCGGACGCCTCGGCCAGATCGACGATCCCGACACCTACAAGCTGAACGTCCGAATCGACGAGTTCTACCTCGGTCGCGTCGACATCGGGCAGACCGCGGTGGCAACGCACAACGGCCGCGATCTCGACCTGACGATCTCGAAGATCTACCCGCAGGTCAATGACGGCCAGTTCGACGTCGACATGGTCTTCGATGCCGAGCCCTCCGGCCTGCGCAGGGGTCAGACGCTGCAGCTGCGCCTGACGCTCGGTGACAACGCCGACGCACTGCTGATTCCGAACGGTTCGTTCTACCAGGAGACGGGCGGCAACTGGGTGTTCGTCGTGGCCGCCGACGGCGCCGAGGCCGTTCGCCGCACCGTGCGTCTCGGGCGACGCAACTCCGATTTCATCGAAGTGCTCGACGGCCTCGAGCCGGGCGAGCGCGTCATCACCTCACCTTACACGAGCTACGCTGGCATGGACCGACTCGTCCTCGACAGCGAATGACACTTCCGGATTCACGAAACTGACAAGGGGAAAGCCATGCTGAAGCTTCACAATCTCTTCAAGGTGTACCAGACGGACGAAGTCGAAACGGTTGCGCTCAACGGCGTCAACCTGGAGATCCAGCAAGAGGAGTTTGTCGCCATCATGGGGCCGTCAGGGTGCGGCAAGTCGACGCTGCTCAACATTGTCGGCATGCTGGACGACCCGTCCGACGGCGACTATTTCTTCTTCGACGAAAACGTCGCGCCCTATTCGGAAGCGCAGCGCGGCGCGATTCGCAAGATGAACATCGGATTCATTTTTCAGAGCTTCAATCTGATCGACGAGTTGACCGTCGCCGAGAACATCGAGCTTGCCCTGCTGTATCACAAAATGCCGTCGGGGCAGCGCAAGAAACGCGTCGATGACGTCATGGACCGGATGGGTATCGCGCATCGGGCGAAGCACATGCCCGGGCAGTTGTCCGGCGGCCAGCAGCAACGCGTCGCCGTGGCGCGCGCGGTTGTCGGAAACCAGCCGCTGATTCTCGCCGACGAACCGACCGGCAACCTCGACTCGGTACATGGCCAGGAGGTCATGGAACTGCTGCGCTCACTCAACACGGAAGGGACGACCATCGTGATGGTGACGCACTCGCCGGCACACGCCGACTACGCACACCGTACCGTCAATCTCTTCGACGGACACATCATTACCGACAATACGCGCGCCGCCTGACCCGGCTCGCGCAACGGGGATTTCCCATGTTCTGGAACAACGTGAAGATCGCACTGCGAAACCTGCGCAAAAACAAAGGCTTCGCGATCATCAACATCACAGGTCTCGCCATCGGACTCACCGTCTATGTTTTCGGCGGATTGCTGGTCGAGTACGAGCAGACGCACGACGTCTTCTTCGACAAGCACGAACGCATCTATACGGTCGGCGCGACAGCCTCGCCGGAACTCAATGTCGGCGTAGAGCGCTTCAACTCGGTACAGTCGGCACTCGGACCGATCATCGAAGCCGAGCTGTCCGACGTCGAGAGCGTCGCCCGCACCCTGACGAGCGAGTTCCTGGTGTCCCGGGGCGACAACCAGTTCTACGAGGGCATTCACTTCGCCGATCCGTCGCTGCTGACGATTTTCAATTTCGAATTCCTGAGCGGAGATGACAGGGCGCTCGAGAACCCCTCCGCGGTTGTAGTGGCTCGCTCGACGGCAGAGAAATATTTCGGCAGGACGGACGTCATCGGCGAAGTGCTCACCCTCGACAACGAGTTCGATCTGTTCGTCGGCGCCGTGATCGAGGACATCCCGCTGAATTCCCATTTCGCATCGAGCCTGGTTCTGGACAATCCACTCCAGATCCTCGCGCCGGTCGAGGCGCTGAACCGCGCCCGCGACTGGGATGTGGCCGGCAACTGGAACAACCTGTCGGTCGGCGACATGACGTATGTTCTTTTGCCCCCGCAGCTGGATGGCGAGTGGTTGCAGACCCAGCTCGACGAGATATTCGATCGCCTGGTTCCCGAGGACGCGAAGCAGGCCATTGCGAGCTTTACCGCCAGTCCGCTCGTTGCCGCCAACACGTCGTTCTGGGACATGATCGGGCTTCCCGTCATCGCGGTGATCGCGTTGCTGAGTCTGCTCGTGCTGATCGTTGCCTGCGTCAACTACACCAACCTGGCCACCGCGCAATCACTCGGCCGCAGCCGCGAAGTCGGTATGCGCAAAACGATGGGGGCGGGCCGGCTCCAGCTGTTGGTGCAGTTCCTGGTCGAGAGCCTGGTCATCGCGGGCATCGCCATGATCATCGCTATCGCCGTTCTCGAGGTCCTGATCCCGCTGTTCAACAACGCGGCCAACAAGGCGCTGGCCATCGACTACCTGAGTACCTTGCCCTGGCTGGTCGCCACGACGGCGCTGGTCGGCCTGCTGGCAGGACTGTATCCGGCGTGGCTGATCACGCGCGCGAGCCCGATCGATGCACTGCGGGAGACGGCGCGAAAAGGAAAGAAAGGCTCGAAGATGCGGGCGATCATGATCGGTGCGCAGTTCTCGATTTCCGCGTTCATGCTGGCCCTCGTCGCGATCGTTTACATGCAGAACGAGCGCGTGGAGGAGTCGAGCTACGTCTTCCCGCGCTCCGAAATCTATACGCTCGACCGGCTGAACGTCGATTCGATCCGCGAGCGACTCGATACGCTGCGCATCGAGCTGGAAGCGCTGCCCAACATCAGCAGCGTGTCCTATGCGAACCAGGTTCCGTACGAGCAGAACAACTCGGCGACGAGCGTCTCGCAACTGCCCGGCGACACGGCCGGCGAATTCCAGCTGTCCGCCATTCGCATGTCGCCGGAGTTCCTGACCACCTACGACATTCCGCTGCTCGCCGGGCGTGCCCTGAGCCGCGACATCGCCAACGATGCGCGGCGCGAGGACTCCGAAGTGGTCAATGTGCTGGCAAACGAACTGCTGCTCGAGAAGCTCGGCATCGCATCGCCGGAGGAAGCCGTAGGCCAGAGCTTCTACAACATCAATGACGAGGGCGGCGCCATTCCCGAATTCGTGATCGTCGGCGTCGTGCCGACACAGAACGTCACCGGCCTGTTCAATTCGACCAGGGCGTACATGTATCTCTACGAGGAGTCGTGGATGCGAATCGGGTCCGTGCGCATAACCGGCGGCAGCATCATGGACACGGTCGAGCAGATCGAGGACGTCTGGGACAGCGTCATCCCCGACTACCCGATGCAGGGACGGTTTCTCGACGACACGTTCAACGACATCTACAACATTCTCAAGTACATGAACATGGCACTCGCCGGGTTTGCCTTCATCGCGCTGTCGCTGGCGCTGATCGGTCTGTTCGGCCTGGCGGCGTTCATGGCGGCGCAGCGCACCAAGGAAATCGGCGTGCGCAAGGTGCTCGGCGCGAACTCGTTCCAGATCGCACGCTTGCTCGTCTGGCAGTTCTCGAGACCGGTCATGTGGGGCCTGGTCATCGCCCTGCCGGCTGCGTACTTTGCCTCCTCGACCTACCTGAACTTCTTTGCGGACCGCATCACGATGACGATTCCGGTCCTCCTGATCGCCGGCCTGGTCGCCGTGGTGCTTGCGTGGGGAACGGTCGCCGGGCACGCGATCCGCATCGCGCAGGCCAACCCGGTGCGCGCCCTGCGCTACGAGTAATCGCGGGAGATCGTACGCTCCCGCATGGAGGGCCTCCGGCAATCGGCGCTATAATGACCGGTCTTGCCGGAGAGCCCCATGCATCCACATCAGGACGTCGTCGCCGAAATCCTCGAACTGCCGGACGGCCCCGAGATCGGCGCGCTGTTCGACTTCGATGGCACCATTATCTCCGGCTATTCGGCGACGGCCTTCATCCAGGAGCAGATCAAGCGCGGCAATCTGTCGGTTCGCGAGCTCGTCGAGCTGATTGGCGCGATGGGCAGTTTCGGACTCGGCCAGCTCGGGTTCTCGGCGATGATGATCGCCAATGCGCAGTTCCTGCGCGGTATTCGCGAAGACAGCTACGCCAATTTCGGCGAGGAGCTGTTTCGTTCGCACATTGCGAGGCAGATATACCCGGAATCGCGCGCACTGATCGAAACGCACCTCAAGAAAGGCCACACGGTCGCGATCATTTCGTCGGCGACGCCCTACCAGGTGCAACCGGCCGCGCGCGAGCTCGATATCGAGCATGTCCTGTGCACCGAGCTCGAGGTCAACGACAGGGGCGAGTTCACGGGCGGTGTCGTCAGGCCGACCTGTTTCGGTCCCGGCAAGGTCACGGCCGCGGAGTCGTTGTCCGAACGGTTCGGCATCGACCTCGACAGGAGCTTTTTCTATTCGGACAGTGACGACGACATGCAGTTACTGGAGCGCGTCGGCAATCCGCGGCCGCTCAATCCGAATTCGCGATTGCAGGACATTGCCGAAAGACGCGGCTGGCCGGTGCGCCGGTTCGGC
>JANQGP010000417.1 GCA_028277265.1 Woeseiaceae bacterium
CCTGATGAGCGCCTACGAAAAGGAAGACCTGGCCATTGTCTTCGGCGTTCGCTACGAAGACACGAGTTTCGATGCGACCGGGGAACGGATTGTGGTGGACGATGTCGCCGGTTCCGGCGACCCGGAGGAACGTCCCGTAAGCTTTGACAACAGCTATGATCACGTCCTCCCGAGTATCAACGTACGCTGGGAACTCGGCAATATCGTGCTGCGCGGTGCGGCAACGCAGACCATCGCCCGCCCGAATTTCGACGAGCTCAGGCCGGGCGGTGAGATCGAGTTCGAGACCGACGGCGGCGAGAACGAACTGAGCGCCGAAGTCGGCAACCCGCTGCTCGAGCCGATCGAGGCGACCAACCTCGACTTCGGCGTCGAGTGGTATCCGGGCGGGGTCAGCGTCATTTCTGCCGGCGTGTTTTTCAAGCAGCTCGACAACTTCATCGTCTACGCCGACGTGGCCGACTCGATCGACCTGACACAGTTCGTCGGCAACACGCCCGTCGACGACGCGGAGGTCATCCAGCCGATCAACGGCGACGAAGCCGAACTGCTGGGCTTCGAGCTCAACTACCTGCGCCAGTTCGAGAATGGGCTGTACGTGTCCGCCAACGGCACATTCGTCGATTCCGAAGCGACGTATTTCGATCGCGCGGAGAAAACGGTCTTGCCGCGTACGCCGGAAACGGTACTGAATGGCGCCATCGGCTGGGAAAACACCGACCTGAGTGTCCGCCTCGCCGCCACCTATCGTGACGATGCCCTGATCGGACTCGAAGACCTGAGCGACTCGGATTTCGACATCTACCAGGACACGCACCTGCAACTTGACCTGTCCGCGACCTGGAACGTCACGCCGGAGCTGCAGCTGGCGCTCAGTGCCGTTAACCTGACGGATGAGCCGTACTATGCCTACTTCGGCTCACGGGCTTACAACGCACAATTCGAGGAATATGGCCGCACGTTCTCGGTCGGGCTCCGTTACCGCCCCTACTAATACCGCCCCTGCCCGCGCAGGTTGCCGCGCGGGAGCCCTGCTCCCGCCGCTGGCACTGCTCCTTGCCGCCTGCCAGAGCACGGCCCCGGCCGGGCCCGTTGCCGTGCCCGAGGTACGGCCCGTGATGGAAACCACGCCCGTCGGTCGCACCGGCGATGCGGCGGATGACCCCGCAATACTCGTAACCGACCGCGACACGGTCTGGCTGGCGGGCACCGACAAACAGGTCGGCCTGCGTGTCTACAACCTGCAGGGCGACGAGATCCACGTGTTGGAGACCGGCCGTCTCAACAACGTCGACGCCGTCGCGCTCGACGACGGTGCGTTTCTCGTCGCTGCCAGCAATCGCACGACGCCGGCGATCGATCTGTACCTGGCCCGGCCGGACCTCGATCGAATCGCGCTCGTGAACCGCATTCCCCTCGAGTTCGTCGACCCTTACGGGCTCTGCATGGCGGTGATCGACGGCGAAATCGCCGTCTTCGTGGGTGACAAGACCGGCATCGTGCAGCGCTGGGCGATTGATGAGGACCACACGGGTTCCATGCTGCAGGTCTACCGCTTCGACTCGCAAACCGAAGGATGTGTGGTCGACGCCGAGGCAAACACACTTTACGTGGGCGAGGAGATCCGGGGCATCTGGGCCGTCACCGTCGACACGGGCGCCCGGACGCTGCTTGCCGCCGTCGACGATGTCTCGCTCGTCGCGGACGTCGAAGGGCTCGATATCTACGACGATACCGGCCGCAAGCTCCTGCTCGCATCCAGCCAGGGCGACAGCAGCTACGTCGTCTATTCCCTGCCCGAGGGGGACCCGGTGCTGAAGTTCCGGATCGGCAGCAACAGGGACCTCGGCATCGACGGCGCCACGGACACGGACGGGATCGCCGTCAGCACCCGGCCGATGCCCGGCTATCCCGCCGGCGTCCTGGTCGTCCAGGACGGTTACAACGTCGCTTTCCTGAGGAACCAGAACTTCAAGCTGATCGACTGGCGCGAGATCGAACTGCTGCTCGAGGGCGCGAGAAAGTAGCGCAAAAATCGGCAAATGGGGTTAGAATTGCCGCCATCTCCGGCAATCTTGCCCATAACAAGTCGAAATGTCCGATTTCCTGCTGATCAACGGTCCCAACCTCAATCTGCTCGGTTCACGCGAGCCTGAGGTCTACGGGGCGACCCGCCTCGAGGATATCGAGCGGCGCTGCGCCGAGCTGGCGGGCAAACTCGGGCATTCGCTGACCTGTTTCCAGAGCAACGCCGAACACGAGTTGATCGATCGCGTGCAGCAGGCCGCTCGCGATGCGGTCGATGCCATCATCCTGAATCCGGGCGCGTTTACGCACACGAGCGTCGCGTTGCGCGATGCGTTCCTCGCGGTTCGGATTCCGTTTATCGAGATTCACCTCAGCAACACGTTTGCCCGGGAGGAGTTTCGTCATCACAGCTACTTCAGCGACATTGCGAACAGCTGCTTGTTCGGGTTCGGTGCGTACGGCTACGAACTGGCGATACAGGCCGCCAGCCATTACGTCGCGAATGCCGAGGGTTAATCGATGGATATCCGCAAAGTAAAGAAACTGATCGAACTGCTTGACGACTCCGGCATCGCCGAAATCGAGATCACCGAGGGTGAGGAATCGGTACGCATAAGCCGCTACCCGGCCGGCGCACCCGTTGCCGCCGCGCCGATCGTGACGCAGGCGCCAGCGCCGGCCGCGCCTCCGCCGACGCCCCTGGCGACACCGGCAGCCGCTGCGGCAGCCCCGGCGGCCGAACCTGCGGCCGAGCCGATCGACGAGGACGGTTTCGAAGTCACCGCACCGATGGTCGGCACGTTCTATTCGTCGTCGTCGCCCGGCGCTGCGCCCTACGTGCAGGTCGGCGATCGCGTCAATGAAGGCGACACGCTTTGCATCATCGAGGCCATGAAGATGATGAACCAGATCGAAGCGGACGTGTCCGGCGTCATCAAGTCGATACGCATTCAGAACGGTGAACCTGTCGAGTTCGGTCAGGTGCTGTACGTCATCGATCAGCGCGCCGGCTAGGCGGGCGGGATTCGCGACATGTTGGACAAAATCGTCATTGCCAATCGCGGCGAGATAGCCTTGCGCATACTGCGCGCGTGCCGCGAGATGGGCATAAAGACCGTCGCAGTGCATTCCACGGCGGACAACAACCTCAAACACGTGCTGCTCGCGGACGAGACCGTGTGTATCGGCCCGCCGCAGTCGGCCGAAAGCTACCTGAATATGCCCGCCATCATCAGCGCCGCCGAGGTAACCGATGCGACCGGTGTTCACCCCGGGTACGGCTTTCTGTCGGAGAACGCGGACTTTGCCGAACGGGTCGAGTCGAGCGGCTTCACGTTCATCGGCCCGAAGGCCGACGCCATCCGTCTCATGGGGGACAAGGTATCCGCCATTCGGACCATGAAAGCGTCCGGCGTGCCCTGTGTGCCGGGGTCCGACGGTCCGCTCGGTGATGATCCCGACGATAACCTGCGCCTTGCGCGCGACATCGGCTACCCGATCATTATCAAGGCAGCCGCCGGCGGCGGCGGTCGCGGCATGCGCGTCGTGCACTCGGAGGCGTCACTGACCGCAGCCATTACCGTGACCAAAGCGGAAGCCCGGGCCGGGTTCGGCAGCGACGTCGTCTACATGGAGAAGTTCCTCGAGAGACCGCGGCACGTCGAGTTCCAGCTTCTTGCCGACACGCACGGCAATGCCATCCATCTCGGTGAGCGCGATTGTTCGATGCAGCGCCGCCACCAGAAAGTCATCGAAGAGGCGCCTGCGCCGGGCATCACCGAAGAGCAACGCAACGAGATCGGCGCGCGTTGCGTGAACGCCTGCCTGGAAATGGGCTACCGCAGTGCCGGTACGTTCGAGTTCCTGTATGAAGACGGCGAGTTCTACTTCATCGAGATGAACACGCGTCTGCAGGTCGAGCACCCCGTGACCGAAATGATCACCGGTGTCGACATCGTGCGCGAGCAGCTGCGCATCGCGAGCGGCGAGCCGCTGTCGCTGAAGCAGGAAGACGTCCGCCTGCAGGGCCACGCGATCGAGTGCCGCATCAACGCGGAAGACCCCAAGACCTTCATGCCCTCGCCTGGCCTGGTCACGCTCTGGCATTCGCCGGGCGGGCCCGGCATTCGCATGGAGAGTCACGTATACAGCGGTTACAAGGTTCCGCCCTACTACGATTCGATGATCGGCAAGCTGATCGCCCATGGCGAGAATCGCGATGCCGCGTTTGCGCGCATGAAGAACGCGTTGACCGAGATCGTCATCGAGGGCATCAGGAC
Source organism: Woeseiaceae bacterium (assembly GCA_028277265.1). Lineage (GTDB taxonomy): Bacteria > Pseudomonadota > Gammaproteobacteria > Steroidobacterales > Woeseiaceae > UBA1847. The sequence goes on from JANQGP010000417.1 coordinate 4,308, forward strand.
CAACGTTCCACTGCACCAGGAAATCTTCCAGCACGCCGCGTTCCAGGCCGGCGGCACGGACATTCACTATCTCGAGAAGCGCCTCGGGCTGGTCTGACAGAGAACTGCCGGGGATGGACTGGCGCCAGTTCGTGATGAACCTCGATGCGCTGGACCCGGCCGTCGTCGAGAACGCCTTCCTGCAACTGGGCGCCGCGTCGGTCACGCTGACCGACGCCGGCGACGAACCCGTCCTCGAGCCGCGCCCGGGCGAGACGCCATTGTGGAGCCGCACACGCATAACCGGGCTGTTTCCCGGGGATGCCGACCTCGATGCGTTTGCCCGGACACTGCGCGCGACACTCGGCATCGAGAAACTCCCGGAGCACCGAATCGAAGTACTGGAGAACCGCGCCTGGGAACGGGAATGGCAGAGGGACTTCGGGCCGATGCGATTCGGACGGCGCCTCTGGATCTGCCCGACCGGGCAGGCGGTCGACGACACGGACGCCGTCGTCGTGCATCTCGATCCCGGGCTGGCTTTCGGCACCGGTACCCACGCGACGACGGCGCTGTGCCTCGATTGGCTCGACGGTCTCGATCTTCACGGCCGCATCATGCTCGACTACGGCTGCGGTTCCGGTGTTCTGGCCATCGCGGCCCTGAAACTGGGCTGTGCCGCGGCGACGGCCATGGACATCGATCCGCAGGCCCTTATCGCGTCAGACGAGAACGCCCGAAACAACGCGGTCGCCGATAATCTGGCCGTTCGAGGCAGCGCGGACGAGGTTTCAGGCCGTTTCGACGTCGTCGTCGCCAATATCCTCGCCGGACCGCTTGTCGAGTTTGCCGACTCCATCACATCACACCTCGCCAGGGACGGTATGCTTGCG
>JANQGP010000423.1 GCA_028277265.1 Woeseiaceae bacterium
TTTCGGCGAGTAGAAGAACTCGAACTTGAAGAGGTCGCGCAGACGATCGGTGACCGTCCAGAACGCATCGAGCCGGTCGGCGGGACGACGCTCGATCACACTCGCCCAGGCGAGCTCGGTGATCGCCTTGATGACGAAGTAGTGCACGATCGTGTTTCGGTAGTAGCCTGCGATCGGATAGCGGTCCTCCTCGATGCGGTAGACGGGGTCGGGTCCTTCGTCATATCTCGAGATCAGTTTCCGGTCGAGAACGATCTTCGCGAGTTGCTGCAGTTCATCGTCGTCGCCGTAGTGCAGGCTGTCGGTCATGCGTATCTTGCGTGCACGAAGCCAGTCGTACAACTCGATCACCGCATCGCGAAGCTCTTCGAGCGTCAGTGCGCGGGGCGCCGCGGCCAGCAGCGCCATGCACACGAGTGCCGGGAACGTCACGGGCGTCATATTGTTGACTCGAACCGCGACCTCGAACGCAATCTTGTGAAAGTCCACGTCATCCGGCGGCGGTGTCGTGCCCTCGATCACGACGGGCTCGCCGATGTCGAGATAAACGCTGCCTTTCGGCGCTCTCATTTTTCGCAGATACCCCACGAGCCAGCTGAACGATTCCGGGCGTTTCTTCTGACCGGCCTGCTCTCTCGCGTACTCGCCGGCCTCGCCGATCAGGTCGTAGCTGATCGAGACCGGCACGAAGTGCAGATCGCTGGTGTGCGTCGCATGCGCAGCTTCGACCACGTACTTCATCAGACCGTATCTCGGCGGCATGAGCTTGCCGACGCGCGAACGCGTGCCTTCGAACGCCCAGGTGAGCGGGAAGCGTTTTTCCATCAGGTAGCCGAGATAGTGACGGAAGACGAGCTTGTAGACCGGGTTGTCCTGAAACGACCTGCGAATGTAGATGATGCCCGATCGGCGCCCGAGCAGACCGAGACCCGGAACCGCCATGTTGATGCCGCCGAACGAGTGCGGTGCCGGCAGATCGTTCTCGTAGAGAACCGACAGGACCGCGACGGCGTCCACGTGAGACTTGTGCGTCCAGAGCAGCGCAGTCGGGTGGTCGCGCATGATCCGGCGCAAGCGATCGATGTCGGCGGGATTGACGACGATCTCGTTGCTGTAGCCAAGTGACACGATCGAGCGCGTGATCTTCCCCATCCAGTCGATGAAGAAGGAGTTCGGCCGCGCGATCATTTCCTTCATGTACTTGTCGGCCCTGGCGCGCAACACCCGGACGGGCTTTCCGAGTTCGTTTGCAAGGTCCTTGAGGGCGCGATTGAAGGCCGCACTGGACCTGACGCCGTGCGCGACATAGTGCGGCACCTTGTAACGGTTGCCCCGCACGCGACGCTCCGCCACATCGAGCGCGACACCGGCGCGTCGTGCGACGAAGGCCGCGAAGTCGCCGTCGGTTTCGGCTGCACCGCTGTCCTCGAGCAGCGCCGCATGGGTAGCGCGCAATTCGCCGAGCGTCGCGGACGCGCCTTTGACGCATCGCGCCCTGCCGGGGTCGAGCTTCAGAATCGCGTTGGCGGCCCACCGCCTGGGGTGACGTGGATCGCCGGCCAGCAGGTCGCGCAAACGCGGTCCGGGACGACGCCTCGATTCCGGCGGCATCCAGACGACGCGCAGCGGTATCACCGTCAGCTCATCGGGTTCATCGAGAAAACGGGGCAGATCGCCGACGTCGACCCTGCCCTTCTTGCCGAACAGTATCGACAAGATTGCCTGAGAGGCTTCCGTCGCCATCGCACCGGACGTTTCCCGGGTCGAATCGCACCAGGCCTCGAGCAGCGTCTGTTCGACACTGTGCGCCGCGTCCAGCAGAAACAGGACCGGTCCCGCTGGCGGGTCGGGCCACGGAGTGGCGGATTGCGGCTCTGGCATAAAGTGATCCTGTCGCGCGCTCGCTCGGGGCGGCGTCTTGTTTGACGCCAGCAGCCTGTTAGAAAGGTATTTGGAGGTTCAGTCAAATGCACAGAACGGCGATCAAGGCGCGTCTCGCCGTACAGGTTGGGCACCTTTACAAGAGGCGCAACACAGAGCGCCGTTCTGTGCATTTGACCCGCAGGGCGCGCCAGAACAAGACTGCGGCTTTGTTGCCCGCTTTGCAAAGGGTCCCGCCCTGTGCAGCAGCGCGCGTCGCGCCGCAGTCTTGTTCTGGCGTGCTGAGCCCCCAAATATTTTTTTAACAGGCTGCTAGTGTAACGCCAATACGCGCAGGCGCGGCAATTGACTGCCGTAGCCCCTGGGCTAAGATCAGTCTTGCTCCCTCAAACATCGGGGCATTACGGCGCCACCGCAGGCGCCGGCGACGCCCCAAGCGATATAGTCATCATGAAAATCAGAGTGGAATTCGAGTTGACGCCCGAGGAATTCAGGCAGTCTCTTGGCCTGCCCAATATTTCCGGCCTGCAGGACGAGGCACTGTCGATGTTGAAAGACCGCATCGGCAACGACATCGACCAGATCGACGTAAACAAGGTCGTCGGCTCATGGTTCAGCCATGGTATCGAGGCATCGCGCAAGGTCCAGGAACTCGTCGCATCGGCCGCATCCGCGATCCTCGCGCGTGAAATGGAAGACCGCGACCCGGCTGACGAAGACGACAAGGCATAAGGCGGGTCGCGCCTGAGAGTCACTTGGCGTGGGCCATGGCCTCCGCACCGCGCATGATCATGCGCAGCTTGGTGATCGTGTCCTCGACTTGCCGCTCCCGCTGATCGGCGGGCGTATCGAGCATCGCGATTCCGGTCGTGAAGAGAATCCCGACCGTCAGGTCGGCGGCCAGTTCCGGGTGGCTGAACGGCACGCCGCGTTCCTTCGCGTCCCAGACCAGGAAGTCGGTGAGGTCGGCGGAGAGCGTCGCAAGCAGCTTGTCCGCGGCGTCGCGGAACGCGGATTCCGGCGACAGTCTCTCCTGCTGGATCATCCGCGAAATGCCCTGGTGCTCGCCGACGTGATCGAACAGGGTCTCCACGGACGCCCTGATCAGCGACGTGCCGCCGGATGTCTGTTCGCGAACGCGATGCACGAGGTCCAGCAGCGAGTCGCCCTGCGCCTCGATCAGCGCGAGCCCCAGGCCCTCCATGTCATGGAAATGCCGGTAGAACGAGGTCGGCGCGATTCCCGCCAGCTTGGCGACCTCGCGCAGGCTCAGCGTGTCGAAACTGCGGCCCGACGCCAGCGCCGTGGCGGCCGCGTCCATCAGCCGCTGCCGGGTTTCCTCTTTTTGCTGCTTTCTCGAGACGCTTAACAACAGGTTCATTCCGAGCGGGACAAGCCCGATTGTGAAGCAGACTATTGCATCCTGGCAAACCGGTGGTACAGTTGTGCGTACATGTGTACGCTGAAATCACGGGGCGAGTTCTGCCGCCCGGGAGAGAGCCGAAATGACGACGTATAAAGCGCCCTTGCGGGACATGCAGTTTGTCTTGCAGGACCTTTTGAACATCGAGAAACACTACCAGTCCCTTCCCGACTGCGAGGAGGTGAACCAGGAACTGATCGAGTCGATTCTCGGTGAGGCGAGCAAGTTCTCGGAGAACATCGTCGCGCCGCTCTACGCCGTCGGCGACGAGGTCGGGTGCGAACGGCTCGACGACGGTGAAGTCAAGACGCCGCCGGGATTCAAGGAGGCCTACGCGCAGTACGTCGAAGCCGGCTGGCCGTCGCTGGATCAACCGGCGCGCTATGGCGGCCAGGACCTGCCGATGTCGATCGGCACGCCGATTCGCGAAATGAACGGTACCGCGAACTGGTCGTGGGCCATGTATCCGGGCCTGTCGCAAGGCGCGATGGAGACCATCGACGCGCACGGTTCGAAAGAGCAGAAGGCCATGTTCATGGAGCCGCTCGTCAGCGGCCGCTGGACCGGCACGATGTGCCTGACCGAATCCCATTGCGGCACCGACCTCGGCCTGCTGAAGACGAAAGCGGAGCCGGCCGCCGACGGCACGTATCGGCTGACGGGATCGAAGATCTTCATTTCCTCGGGCGAACACGACATGGCGGAGAACATCGTGCACATCGTGCTCGCACGCCTGCCCGACTCACCGCCCGGCACGAAGGGCATCTCACTGTTCATCGTTCCGAAGTACATCCCGAACGACGACGGCTCCGTCGGCGAACGCAACCAGGTCGTTTGCGGCGTACTCGAGCGGAAGATGGGCATTCACGGCAATGCGACCGCACAGCTCAATTTCGACGGTGCGACAGGATACCTGATCGGCGAGGTCAACAAGGGCCTGAGCTACATGTTCACGTTCATGAATTTTGCCCGCCTCGGCACGGGCCTGCAGGGCCTCGCACACTCCGAACTCGCGTTTCAGAAGTCCCTCGCCTACACGCGCGACCGCCTGCAGATGCGGTCGCTGTCCGGGCCGAAAAACCCGGACGGCCCGGCGGATCCGATCATCGTGCATCCCGACGTGCGTCGCATGCTGTTGACGCAAAAAGTATTCGCCGAAGGCGGCCGCGCGCTGATCTACTACGCGAGCACGCTCGGCGACATCCTGACCAGGTCGAGCGACCCCGAAGCACGCAAGATGGCCGATGACGTCCTGAGCTTCCTGACACCGATCATCAAGGCCTTCCTGACCGAAACCGGCTTCGAGAGCGCGAACCTCGGCCTGCAGTGTTTCGGCGGGCACGGCTATATCAACGGATGGGGCGTCGAACAGAACGTCCGCGACGCCAGGATTTCAATGCTCTACGAAGGCACGACCGGCATCCAGGCGCTAGACCTTCTCGGCCGCAAGGTACTCGGCACCAAGGGCAAGGCGCTCAAGCTGATGACGGGCTTCATCCTCGATTTCTGCAAGGATGCCCGCCGCTGCCGTGAGATTCGTCCTCACCTCAAGACCATCGTCAGGCTGACCCGGCAGTGGAAGTCGCTGACGAGAAAGATCGGCTTCGCCGCAATGCGCGATCGCGACGCCGTCGGCGCCGCGTCGGTCGACTACATCATGTTCTCGGGCTACCTGCTGCTGGCCGTCGCCTGGGCTGCGAGTGCTCGCGCGGCGTACTGGCGCCTCGGCAAGGGTACGTCCGAGACGGCGTTCTACGAAGCCAAGATCCAGACCGCGGAGTTCTATTTCGCCAAGATACTGCCGCGGACGTCGACACTGCTCGAGACGATGTCGACGGGTCCGGAGCCGCTCATGAAAATAGACGCGGAAGCATTTATGTTCTGAGGCCGCAGGTCTCGAAGGCCTCGCGAATCGCGGCCTTTTCCGCGTTTGTCAGCTCGAGCATGGGCGGTCTTACCCGACCGCCCACCTGCCCGAGCAATTCCTGCCAGTACTTGCCGAAAGCCTGCGGCTTGTCGGCCGGTTTCGATCGCGCCATCGCTTCGCGGACCGGGTTCAGGCTGTCGCGGACCTTACGCGCTTCCTTGAACTTGCCGTCGAACGCGAGCTGCGTGTACTCGTCCATCCGCTTGTCGTTCTTCGTCTGCAGGTGATACGGCGGCGAGGAGCACAGGTAGAGCCGCCACCCGAGTTCCTCGATATTGTCGAGCCAGTCGTCTTCGAGTGACGTCGAGACCTGGATCCTGTCTCCGGCCATGTGCGTCAGCCGCACGTACATGTCGCGCGGCACCGAGTACTTGATCGCAACGATATTGGGCAGGTCGGCAATGCGGGCGCATTCCTCGGGCTGCATCAGGTAACCGGAGTCCGGATGACTCCACATGGCGATGCCGATGTCCAGGTCGTCGCAAAGGGCCTTGTAGTACCGATACAGGACTTCGCCGCGTTCGTGCACGAAACTCAGCACGGGCGCGTGCACGACGATGTAGTCGGCGCCGCAGTCCTCGGCATGCCGCGCAAGCTCCCTGACGGTGTCGAAATTCTGGTCGGAAACGGAAACGATCACGCCGGCCCTGCCGTCGCACTCCTCGACCGCGATCTCGAAGTTGCGCTTGCGCTCGGCAAGGCTCATCGAGAAGAACTCGCCCTGCTTGCCCGCGATGAACAGCCCGCGGATGCCGAGATCGTCGACCCAGTGGCGGATATTGCTGCGCAACCCGGCCTCATCGAGCGAGAGGTCGTCGGCGAACGGATTCAACGCCGCCGCCCAGATGCCGCGCATGTTCTCACGCGCATAGTCCTTCGCGTCGAGCTTCGAGTACTTGGTGGCCATCGGCGAAATATACTTATAATTCGCCCTATGAGCACCTACCCCGACCTGCACCTCTACATCAATGGCGAATGGCGCAAAGCGGCGCATGACCTGCCCGTACTGAACCCGGCAACCGAAGAGGAGATCGGGCGCCTGCCCCACGCCGAAAGGCGCGACCTCGACGACGCGCTCGATGCCGCCGCGAAGGGTTTCAGGGTGTGGAGCCGCACACCGCCCGTCACGAGAGCCAGTGTCCTCCTGAAAGCAGCCGCCCTGATGCGCGAACGGCAGGAGGTAATTGCCAGGGCGATTACGGCCGAGCACGGCAAGCCCCTGACCCAGGCGCGCCTCGAAGTCATTCGCGGATGCGAGTTCTTCGAGTGGGATGCCGGCGAAGCGACGCGCACGTACGG
>JANQGP010000147.1 GCA_028277265.1 Woeseiaceae bacterium
CCTGCAGCTCAGCGAGTTCCCGACCCTGGCGCACGTCGTGCAGTTCGTGCGCGATCGGCGGCCCGATCAGCCGGCGCCCGCGGCACCGCAGGCAGCGCCTGAACCGGTTGCCGCTGCCGCACCGGCCGATGCCGGCAGCGGCGACGACGCGATCAGGCAGCGCGTGCTCGCGATCGTGTCGGAAATGACCGGCTACCCGGAAGACATGCTCGATATGGACCTCGACCTCGAGGCCGATCTCGGCGTCGATACGGTCAAGCAGGCCGAGATTTTCGCGGCGATGCGCGAATCCTATGGCATACCACGGGATCCGGACCTGAAGCTCTCGGACTTCCCGACGTTGAGCCACACGGTGCAGTTCGTGAAAGACCGCATGCCGGCCGGCGACACGACGACGCCGGCCCAGCCGGACGTCCGGTCCGCGGAAGAGACGGCCGCCGACGCCACGGCGCTTGCCGGCGACCTCGATGCCGCGAACCGCGTACCGCGTCGCGTACCGACGGCGGTCTGGCGACCGTCGCTGGACTACTGCAAGCGGACGAATGTCGAACTGGCCGAGGGCGCACGCGTGATCGTGATGCCGGACAACGGCGGCGTCGGACGCGCGCTGATCGACCGGCTCGAAAAACGGGATGCGAAAGTGCTCGTCCTCGATCCGGACAACGACAGTGTCGCGATCGGCAAGCAGGTTGCCGCGTGGGCCGGTGAGGGGCCCGTGACGGGCCTGTACTGGCTGCGCGCACTCGACGGGCACGAGGCCATTGCCGCGATGGACGACGCGGCATGGCAGGCTGCCACGGATCTCTGCATCAAGGCGCTCTATGAAGCCGTGCAGCCTCTCTACGAGCAGCTGCAGTCGAGCGCGCACTTCCTCGTCGCGGCAACCCGCCTGGGCGGCCGTCACGGATACGACGCGAACGGCGCGAGCAATCCGCTCGGCGGCGCCGTGTGCGGTTTCGTCAAGTCGTTCAAGCGAGAACGCAACGACGTACTGTGCAAGGTTGTCGACTTCGCCCCGAGCCGCAAGACGGCGGCGCTGGCGGAGCAGATCATCGCCGAGACCCTCGGCGACCCGGGCGTCGTCGAAGTCGGCGTTCACGACGACACGCGCTGGTCGATCGGCCTGCGCGAGATTCCCAGCGACGGATCGCCAACGGGCTTCGAGCTCGGCAGCGATTCCGTGTTCGTGGTCACAGGCGCTGCCGGGAGTATCGTTTCGGCGATCGTCGCCGACCTCGCGGCGGCAAGCGGCGGCACGTTCCACTTGCTGGATCTGGCTCCCGAGCCCGACCCGGCCGATGCCGATGTCGCTCGCTTTGCGACGGACCGAGACGGTCTCAAGCGCGAGATCTTCGAACGCATCAAGGCCGGTGGCGAGAGAGCGACGCCGGCCATGGTCGAGCGAGAGCTGGCGCGTATCGAACGCGCGGATGCCGCGTTGTCCGCAATCGGGGCCGTCGAAAAGGCCGGTGGCGAAGCGCACTATCACTCGGTCGACCTGACCGACAGCGCCGCACTCGCTGACACGATGGCAGCGATCCTTGCGCAGCATGATCGTATTGACGTTCTCATGCATGCGGCGGGCGTCGAGATCAGTCACTTCCTGCCCGACAAGCCGCGCAGCGAATTCGACCTCGTGTTCGACGTCAAGAGCAATGCATGGCACACGCTCATGCGGGCCATCGGCGAAACGCCGCTCGGCGCCGCGGTCGTGTTCAGCTCGGTCGCCGGCCGCTTCGGCAACGCCGGGCAGACGGACTACAGTGCCGCAAACGACTTCCTGACGAAATGCGTCATGAGCTTTGCCGCCAGTCGCCCCGACACCCGCGGTCTCGCAATCGACTGGACCGCCTGGGGCGGTATCGGCATGGCGACACGGGGTTCGATTCCCACGATGATGGCGGCGGCCGGTATCGACATGCTGCCGCCCGAAGCGGGGATCCCCGTCGTTCGTCGCGAGCTGACGCAGGGTCCGGTCGTATCGGAGCTCGTTGTCGGCGAGCGCCTCGGTGTCCTGGTCGAAGAATGGGACGAAACCGGGGGCATCGACGTCGAACGCATCAAGGAGGACGCGAAACGCGGGCCGATGCTCGGCGACGTCGTCGGCATCAGCCTGACGAAGGGCCTGATCGTGGAGACGGAACTCGATCCCCAGGACCAGGCATTCCTCAACGATCATCGTATCGACGGCAC
>JANQGP010000084.1 GCA_028277265.1 Woeseiaceae bacterium
CAAGTTTTGTCCTTGGAGAAATAGCCGCCTATGCGTTGATGGTCATCACAATATGCGTCATATCGGTGACCTACCGGGTGCTCGCTGGCCTCGATCTCACAGATGCGGTCGAATCATCTCAGTAGCGCGCCATCCTCGAAGTTCGCGCATCAGCTTCTGGCCGTAAGCCGTCATCCAGGCGTTTTGGGGTAGGATGACTCCTAAATGACGCACACCGGAAATCGGCCCAGCGTCACTCCGGCTCGCTGACGGTCGATATGTCGATCAGCGGGTTCGCCGCGATCATGCCGTCGGCCGTGAGCTCGGGATAGGGTTTTCCCAGGGAACGGCAACGTTCGGCGATATCGGGATAAGACCACTCGAACAGCGTACGAGCACGCTCGTCGGCCGTCAGACGCGATTGGTCGTACAGCCCTGCTGCGCGCCGCTGTCGCTCGGCCTCGAACAGGATGATGCCGACGACGACCGACACGGTCAGCGACGATCCGTGACCATGCATTGGAACGGCTATGTGCTCGTCGGCCTCGGCGCGTGCAGCGTCGCTCAGGCCAACGTGCTCGCCCCCGACCATGATCGCCACTTTCTGCGTGTAATCGACATCGCGATAATCGCGCGATTTTTCGCCACTGTACGCGGCCACGAGCCGCCAGCCATCGGCGCGCAGCGCCGTGAGCGCAGCGCGGGTCGAACGGTGCGTCGTCACGGCGACCCAGTGCTTCGCGCCGCCCAGGCTCATGTGATTACGACGCATCGACTCGCCTGTCGAGGTTGTGTGCACCTGCTGAATTCCGACGGCGTCGGCCGCGCGGATGATCGCAGAGACGTTGTGTGGTTTGGTCACCGCGTCCATCAGCACCGTAAGGTCAGGCTGGCGGGCGTCGAGAGCGCGCTGGTGGTTTGCGGTTTGATCGCGTGTCATCGGTGTTCCTTGCCGCATGAGTGCCGATATCGTAGCAGTGGGCTACGCGCACGAGGCGGTACGGCTTCACAATTGCTCGCTGGTGCGTCGCACCAGCGCCCCAGCTTATGTTGCGTAGCGACGGTGAAAGGTCTTTCGAGCCATACGCATCTTGGCTGTACGGTGACGCGGAGAAACTGGTTGCTTGTGGCCGTGAGCCGACATCTGGCGTTGACAAAGTAGAATGGCGGCTAATGTCGGAAGAAGGACGTTCATTGATGGCCGGACTAGACGAACGCGCATTCATAAAACTGGAACACTACCTGCACCGTATTCCTTCTGTTTTTGGCTCGATTGGCAAAGGGTCCGACGACTCCGGGTGGTGGGTGAAGTTCTCAATTGATATCGAGAGTCCAACTGCCTGGCAAACCGTGCAGGAACTCGGGCACGTTTTGAATTACCTGTCCATCAATGAGCGGTTACCTACTTCGTTCCACCCTGTTTCGCCGCCTCCATATTTGAACGGAGGCCCTCGGGAATTCCTGTCGTGGGTTATCGAATGCCCGGACCTCGAGTTTCGACCTGGCACTGTTGCCGATTGGCTTGAGGGGCGATTGCCTCGCCCAGTCGAAGATCTTGATCAGTGGAACTGAGTTAGAGTGACGCCGCTTTCGGCGTATGATCAATGGACCATCAAGTTGATTCTATGCCTTACGCCGGGTTATGTAGCATCAAAACCAGATGCTGGTTGTTTGGACGTAGAATCAAAGAGACAATCGCGTAAGTAAGACGAAAAAACACTCCCGGAAAAAGAGCCTCTTACTATGGAGTCCTTGTTCCAATTCTTTGATGACGTGGAGGACTTCACGGTAGCCATGGTGCTTCGCCTACGGCGCTTGCTAAGTCGAAAGCCGCGAGAACGA
>JANQGP010000114.1 GCA_028277265.1 Woeseiaceae bacterium
ATCCTCGTGTCGCCTTCGGGCAGATACAGGTCGAACGTCGGCCGCTCCGCTTCAAGCCGGAAGCCGGGAAAAAGATCACGGCCGTCGCCTCGCCATTCGATGCTGTCCGCCGCGACGTACGGCAAGCTGACGCTCTTCGTTTCTCCGGTTGCCGTTACGACCTCGAGATCGAGCGTCTCGCGGTAATAGCGCGGCGGAAGCAAGCCGGTACGCGACGCGAGCATCTGTGAGGTCTTCTTGCGAAACCCGATCTCGGTCGAATAGCGCATGTAAGGACGCCACTGCTCAAGCCGTTCGGACGGGCTTACGCCATTGACGGTGACAATCAGGTCCCCGGGCTGCAGGCCGCCCGAAAGTGCTTCATCGGTCGCGACATCCGACACGAATAGCGTCACGTCGTCACCGACCGCATAGTCGAGATCGAATCGAACCCCGGCCATCGGCGCCGGCGGCGTATCATCGCCCGGGTAGTGTTCTGGGGCAGTCAGGCCGCCGTCGATCGCCCAGACGGAGAGATGCCTGTCCTTGCGCGCATTGCTCAGCCGGGCGAGCGCATAGAACAGTTCCTCCTGCGTCGACGCGCTGACAATGTCGTCCTCCATCGCGCGCATCGCGGACTCGACGTCGAGCCCGAGATGCCTGTTCTTCTCCGGCGAGAACGCTTCACGTTCCATCGTCTTCTCGACCAGGAATTCGAACAGGGCTTTGCGGTCCTCGACGGTGCCGAGCGCGGGATCACCCGGTTCTGCCCGTTCGCAAGACTGGAGAAACACCGCCGCTACCAGGAGGATTCCGGTCGCGGCACGAATACGGGATGGCTTTCTTTTGGTCACGCTTTCCCCCACACGACGCGCTTTTTCTGCTATCGTTTTGCCCTAGCAGGCAAGAACTTGACAGGTGTCGACTTTAGGAGATCGGCCACGCGCTGTCAATTTTGGTATCGAAAGAGGTTCGCCGCTCGATGAAAACCCAGCCTTCCCAGCAACGCAGCAGAGTGAAAGTCGCCGAAATCCTTGCGGCGGCCGAGGAATTGATCAACGAGATGCCGCTGGACGACATCACGTCCACGATGATCGCGAAACGCGCAAACGTCACGCGCACATCGCTGTACCACTTCTTTCCGTCGAAATACGACATCTTCGATGCACTGTCCGCGCAATATCGCGAAGAGCTGCGTGAGAAGGTCAACAGTTATTTCGACCCGGACAAGCACACCGACTACCGCGTTGCATGGGACGGAATCTCCGGCGTCTTCTCCCGGTTCTTCAACCGCAACCCGACGGCGAGTATTCTCCTGCTGGGCCGCAAATCCAGCCGGCAGATTCGCTATACCGACGAAGCGGGTGCATCGACCTTCGCGACGGAATTGAGCCGGCTCATGAAAGAACACACCGATTTGCAGGCCTACGCGGCGGAATTCGACAAGTCGGGTGACCTGTTTCAGATTGTGCTCGAACTCATGACGGCCACTTTCGCGTACGGCGTTCGCCGCGAGGGTCGTATCAGCAAAAAGACCCGCGAAGAGGCAAAGGCAGCGACACTCGCGTATATCAACTCCTGCCTGGAGGCTGAAGCTACCTAGTCGCGCGGCATTGCGTTGCCCTCGTCCACGGGTTCCTGCCCGTTTTCGGGCGACAGTTCCCTGATCGTCAGAGCGTCCGTCGCATTGGCGTTATATCGCTCTATGTCTTTGTTTTTTAAGCTATCAAAACGCTCTATCAGTGCTTTCGCGGCAGCCTCGAATTCGTCTTTCATCCCGTACTGCACTGCCGTCGGTCTTGCGTGAGACCTGGCGACGAAATTCGCCAGTCTGTAAAGCTTGTCGTTGGCCCGGACCGGGTTCGCATGCAGGTCTTTACGGTACCTTGCCTTCGGCTGCACCATCAGTTCCTCGACAAGCCGGAGTTCGCCGAGAATCCGCACCGCCTCGCCAGGCGGCTCGCCCATCGCATCGATCGAGTTCGCCAGCGCCCGCAATTCGATGACCGCGACATTCAGCGCGTCGATCGCGTCCCTCAGTTCGGACAGGAAGACGAACTGCGCCTCGAGATCGCGCTGGTTGGCCCGCACATTCCGATCGGGAATGATATCGAATACAGACTCGAACGTCTGATCGCCTGGCGAGAGCCTCACCACGTACGAACCGGGTACCGCGACCGGGCCGACTTCGGTGTCGCCGCGTGTGACGACGCCGGGTACGACCTCGGCATTCGGATAACGCAGATTCCACTCAAACGAATTGAAACCGACTTCGGCTCCGGGCGAATTTTCATCGTCAGGCTTTGGGGCGAACTCCGCTATCAGCTCACCGGACCCGTCCGAGAATTCCAGGCGCAAATCGGAGGCTTCTTGCGGCAGCCAGT
>JANQGP010000303.1 GCA_028277265.1 Woeseiaceae bacterium
GTTCAGCTCCAGCCCGCAGAGCTCGGTGTGTAGTGGATTGTCCGCCATCGCGGCGGCATTCTACCCGAATGTTCTCCGTCATTCTGTACGAGCCCGAGCTACCGCCGAACACAGGCAACGTCATGCGCCTGTGCGCGAACACGGGGACGGACCTGCACCTGGTCGAACCGCTCGGTTTCGGGCTCGACGAGCCGAGACTGAAACGCGCCGGTCTCGACTATCGGGAGTTTGCGCGCGTGCAGACGCACGCATCGCTGGAAGCGTGCCTGGCCGCGCTAGGACACCCGCGGCTGTTTGCCCTGTCGACACGCAACTCGACGCGGTACGACAATGTGAGCTACCGTGCCGGCGATGCGCTGTTGTTCGGGCCCGAAACGCGCGGACTTCCGCAGGCCATTCTCGACGGCTTGCCGGACGGGCAGCGTCTGCGTCTGCCCATGCAAGCGGGCAACCGCAGCCTGAACCTGTCGAACTCGGCCGCCGTCGTCGTCTACGAGGCCTGGCGCCAGCTCGGCTTCGAGGGCGGACGCTAGTGCAACCGTCTAGGCCGGCTCGATATTGCTGTTCATGCGGAACAGATTGCCCGCGTCGAACCGGCCCTTGATTTCGCGAAGCCTCTCATAGTTCGGACCGTAGTTCGACGATACGGTCCCGGCGGTTTCCTGCTCGATGTTGTCGTAGTAGCCGCCGTGATGCGCCTGCAGCGCATCGTGCCACTGCCGGCACATCGCTTTGCCGTCGGCGTCCTGTTCGGGGTCCATCCAGCCCGTGAAATAGACGATCATGGTTTCCGCGTTGCGATGCGGGAAGGCCGTATCGAGTTCGCCATGGTCTTTTACGGCGCCGCCGCAGGTGTGTGTGAAGATTGCCGCGCGCGGGTCGGGAATGAACGCGTCGATCATGTCGTCCACGAGCCCCTGAGTGAATTCCTTGACCATGCCGTTCTTCGCGTACGAGCGAATACCGTGCGCCACGGTCGCGTCTTCGTGTGTCTGCAGCACCTTGTAGTCCTGCACCTTGACGCCATCGTCGATCGGCGTGCCGATGGCGCGCAGCGGCGCCAGTTCTTTTTCACCCTGTACCGGGTCGCCGTTGTACACGACCTCCATCGCAATGACGCTCGGGCCGTCCGGCAGCGTCAGCATCGCAGGCCCCGTATACAACTCGCGCGAGAGGCCGCCCTGCCAGTCCGCGTAGAACTCGAGTACGTCGCGCGCCTGTTCGACCGGCCAGACGATCAGGCCGGACAGCACGTTGCGATCGAACGGATGCAGCCGGAACCGGAATCGGCTCACGACACCGAAGTTGCCGCCGCCGCCGCGAATGGCCCAGAACAGATCGGGCTCGTTTTCAGCGCTGACCATGCGAACCTGTCCGTCCGCTGTGACGATCTCGGCACCGAGCAGGTTGTCGATCGTCAGCCCGTACTTGCGATTCAGTCGCCCGAATCCGCCGCCGAGCGTGAAACCGCCGACACCCGTGTGCGATACGACACCCGCCGTCGTCACGAGGCCTTTCGCCAGCGTCGCATCGTCGAGATTGCCGAGCAGCGCACCGCCGTCACACCAGGCCGTCCGATCTTCGGCGTCGACGTCGACATTCGTCATTTCGGAGAGGTCGAGCATCAGGCCGCCATTGCAGGTCGACTTGCCGGGCCAGCTGTGGCCACCGCCGCGGATCGCGAGAAGCAGGTCGTTGTCGCGCGCGAAATCGACGGCGTGCCGGATGTCCCGGGTATTGCGGCAACGCGCGATCAACGCGGGATGCTTGTCGTGCATGCCGTTCCAGACCTTGCGCGCACTGTCATAGCCGGCATCGCCGGACAGGAGCACGGGTCCCGACAGCGCCTCCCCGAGTTCGCGTATCTGCGCCCTGACAAGCTCTATCTCTGCGCCATCGAGCGATACGGCGGCAATGCCCCGTTCGGCCTCGGTGGCGACCGTCGCCTTTTCCCCGCAACCGTAAATGGCCGGAAAGCCGGCGGCAAAACCCGCAGCCAGCGTCGTCTTGACAAACTTGCGTCGATCCATCCCGAATAACCCCTTCTTGTTGTTGTCATCCAGTCTAGTACAGGGGATAGAAAGCGCCAGCGGATCAGTGATCGGCTTCCGCTTTGATCGCACGGTTCATGAGCGCCTCGACGGCATCGCGCGGCGCAACGCCCTCGTAGATGATGCGATAAACCTGGTTGACGATCGGCATCTCGATACCGAGCCGCTCGGCGACTTCATGCACGGCCTTCGCCGCCTTGACGCCCTCGACGACCTGCCGGATCTCTTCCTGCGCGTCCTCGATCGACTTGCCGGCGGCCAGCGCCAGCCCCATGCGGCGGTTACGCGACAGGTTGTCGGTGCAGGTCAGAACGAGGTCGCCCATGCCCGCCAGTCCCATGAAGGTCTCTTTTTTGGCGCCGAGGGCAACGCCGAGCCGCATGAGCTCGACGAGTCCGCGGTTGATCAGCGCAATACGCGTATTCGCGCCGAATCCGAGGCCATCGGACATGCCGGCGCCGATTGCAAGTGCGTTCTTTACGGCACCGCCAACCTCGACGCCGATGATGTCGTCCGACGTGTAGGCCCTGAACGTGTCGCTGGAAATGGTCTCCGCGAGTGCACGCGCGAACTCGTGATCGTGAGACGCGATCGTCATGGCGGTCGGCAGGCCCGCGCCGACCTCCTTTGCAAAGGTCGGACCCGAGAGGACCGCGACCGGGATGTCCGGTCCCAGCACTTCGGCGGCCACCTGGTGAGGCAGCTTGCCCGTGCTCAACTCGAAGCCCTTGGTCGCCCAGCAGATGCGCGAGCCCGGAGCGAGCCGCGGCCGGATCTTCTCGAGCGTGTCGCGTAAACCGTGACTCGGTACGACGACCAGCACGTCGTGAACGCCATCGAGGCAATCGTCGAGGTCCGGGCACGCGCTGAGGTTCGGAGGGAACGGGATATCCGGCAGGTACCGCTTGTTCTCGCGCTCCCCGACCATCGCGTCGAGAAGGTCGAGTTCCACGACGCCACCGAGCCGGACGTCGCAGCCAACGCGCGCGAACTGCAGTGCGAGGGCCGTGCCCCAGGAGCCGGCACCGATGACCGCAATGCGTGTCGGCACGTCGGCGCGCCTGTCAGTGGGCTTGGGCCGCGGCGCCGTCGCCCTGCTGCTGCTGTTGCTTTGCCTGCAGGTAAAGCGCGTCGAAGTTGATCGGTTGGAGGATGAACTCGGGGAAGCCGCCCTTCTGGATCATCGAGGCGATCGATTCGCGAGCGTACGGGAACAGGATGTTCGGACAGAAGCTGCCGACAACCGCGGCGAGTTCCTCGCCTTCGTAGCCGGCGATCTCGAAAATCCCGGCCTGCTGCAGTTCGACCAGAAACAGCGTCTTATCGTCCTCCTTGGCTTCGACCGTGATCGTCAGGACGATCTCGTGGGTGTTGTCCTCGAGTGGCGAGTGTGCACTGCGCAGGTTGAGGTTGGTCTGCGGGCTCCACTCGGTTTTCTTGAACACGGCGGGCGACTGCGGCGATTCGAACGAGCAATCCTTCGTGTAAATCTTGGTGACGGCCAGCTGTTTTTGCGGCGCCTGTTCCTGCTCTGCCATGACGGTACCTGTAATCCAAATCCCAACCCGCGAATCGCGGGCGATCCACTATAACTCAAGCGGCGCTCAGCCCCGCTTTTTGCTCTTGCCGGACTTGCTCTTGGTCTTCTTGCCCGAGACGACGGGCAGGCCGGCCTGCGCCCAGCCGCTCATGCCGCCCTTCAATCCATAGGCACTCTCGAAGCCGCTCTGGCGCAGCTTGTTCACAATGCGCGTCGAGCTGATACCCGCTTCGCAAACGGTGACGACCGGCTTCGACTTGTACTTCTCGAGAGAGGCTATCTTGCCGTCGAGTTCGTCGGACGGGATGTTCCGCGCATTGACGATGTGGCCGCGGCCGTACGCATCGGGGCTGCGGATATCGACGACGAGTGCATCGTTATTGATCAGCTTGACCGCGTCGGCGGGCTCGATGTTGATCAGCCCGCTGGCCTTGCGGCGCAACTCGGAGAAGACGACCAGGAAGAAACTGACCACCAGCGCCGCCGACAGCAACAGGTTGTTGCCGACGAATTCGGGAATTCTGTCCATGAATCAATAATTTCGGCGCAGGAGCCGCGCCTCGAGCGTGCCAAAAGCCGGAATTATACCCGTTTGGGCGGGAGTGAATAGCCTCGAAGCGCTACACTCGCGCCCATGGTGTCCCGTTACCTGATCCTCGCGCTGTTGCTGCCCGCGCTGGGCGTCTTCGCCCAGGATGAACACGGCGAGCTGGCGCGGGTCAAGGAGCGCGAACTCGAGGAAGTTCGCGAGCGGATTTCCGACCTGAAACGCAGCATGGACCGGGCCGCCGAAGAGCGGGATCGCCTGACCACCGAACTCCAGGAACTCGACATCGCGATCGCCGAGCAGCGTGCGCGGCTGAAGGTCATCGAGCGCGAGCACCAGTACACGACGCGGAAAAAAGCAGGGCTGGAAACCGAGCTCGCCGAACGGCAGGCGCATCTCGACGGCGAGTCGGAGGCGCTGGCCGCCCAGGTCCGTACCGCGTACATGAGCGGCAGCCAGGAACGGGTCAAGCTGCTGCTCAACCAGCGCGACCCGGCGACGCTGGGCAGACTCATGGCGTACTACCGCTATCTCAACGATTACCGGGCCGACAACATCGAGGCCGTCATCGAGCAGATCCGCAGGCTGGATGAACTCGTCGCACAGATCGCCGCCGAGGAAGCCCGTCTCGCCGCCCTCGTGCAGGAGCGCTACGACGAACTGACCAAGCTCAGTTCGACGCAGGAGAATCGCAAGACGCTGCTCGCGAATCTCAGGCAAAAAATTGCCGACGAAGGAAAAGAGGTGGAGCGACTCGCGGCGCAGGAAAAGGACCTGACGCGACTGATCGCCGAACTCACCAGCATCCTGTCCGACTACCCGATCACGTCGGAGCAACCCTTCAGCGCACATCGCGGCAAACTGACCTGGCCGGTCGCCGGCACGCTGGTGCACGACTTCGGCCAGCCGCGCGTCGGCGGGCGTATCAAGTGGAACGGCGTGGTGCTTGCCGCTCCCCGCGGACGGGAGGTACGCGCCGTCTATCACGGACGCGTTGCCTTCGCCGACTGGCTCGCCGGCATGGGGCTACTCGTGATCGTCGATCATGGTGAGGGTTACATGACGCTCTACGGTTACAACGAGACGATCCTCAAGGACACCGGGGACTGGGTCGCGCCGGGCGACGTGATTGCGACCGTCGGCGACAGCGGCGGCCAGCCACAGGCGGGGCTCTACTTCGAGCTGAGGCGCGGTACGCAACCCGAAAACCCGCGCCGCTGGGTGACCAGGCGGCCCGGCAGCTAGCAGGCTGTTGGGAGCCGCCGTTATTGACCTGTTGCTCACATTACTGCCGTTCGCTGTGCTAAGGTCGGTGGTCGCAATTCGGAAACCTGTATGTCTTTGAAAGTTCGCGCAGTTTTGGTTGTCGTCATCGGCGTCGTCATGGGCCTCGGCCTGTCCTTCGGCGGTGGCCTGATTGGCGTGGGCAAGTCGCCCGGCAGGGCGGACATGGACTGGGAACAGGCGCGGCTGTTTGCCGAGGTTCTCGAGCGCGTCAAGCGCGACTACGTCGAGCCACTCGATGACGCGGCGCTGCTCGAAAGTGCCATTCGGGGCATGGTCAGCGATCTCGATGCCCATTCGCAATACCTCGATGCCGGCGAGTATCGCGACATTCGCATCAGCACGACGGGCAGCTACACCGGCATCGGCATCGAAGTCGACGAGGTCGGCGGCAATGTAACCGTCGTGACGCCGATCGCCGGTTCGCCGGCGGCGCGTTCCGGAATGCGCGCCGGAGACCGCATCATCGAGGTCGACGGGGTGTCGGTCGAGGCCGACAACCTGCAGGACACCATCGGCCGTCTGCGCGGCTACGCCGGGTCGGCGGTGACGGTGACCGTGTTGCGCGGCGACGAGGTCATAGACCACACGATGCGGCGGCAGATCATCCGCATGGCGAGCGTGCACAGGGAAATTCTCGCGCCGGCCTACGGCTACGTCCGTGTGAGCCAGTTCAGCGAGAACACGGCGCGGGAGCTCGGCCGGGCCGTCGACGATCTGCAGGAAGCGAATGGCGGCATGCTCGAGGGCCTCGTGCTGGATCTGCGCAACAACCCGGGCGGCGTGCTCGAATCCGCCGTCGACGTCACGGACCTGTTCCTCGACTCGGGCGTCATCGTCATGGCCGACGGCCGCTCGCTCGATTCGCGCTTCACACGCTCGGCCCATCGAGGCGACATTCTCGATGGCGCCGCGATGGTCGTCATCGTCAACGGGGGCTCGGCGTCCGCGTCGGAGATCGTCGCCGGCGCCTTGCAGGACCACAACCGGGCACTCGTCGTCGGCACCGAAACGTTCGGCAAGGGGCTGGTGCAGACGGTCGTACCGCTGTCCAAGGGTCGTGCCATCAAGTTGACGACATCGCGCTACTTCACGCCGTCGGGTGACTCGATCCAGGATGTCGGCATTACGCCCGACGTTTACATCGACGATACGCCCGGCTTTCCGGATCTCAGCCTGAGCGGGATGCTCGATCGCGAGTCGGACCAGCAGCTTGCCGAAGCCATCGAGCGCCTCCACGCCCGTCCGGTGATGCACAGCGACGCGCGATAATGCCCGGCCGGCTGTCGGCACTGTTGCTGCTGCTATTTTCGGCGACCACGCTTGCCGATGCGCCGCGCGTTGCCATCATCATCGACGACCTGGGCTATCACCTCGGCAACGGCAAACGGGCCATCAGTCTTCCGGGGCCGGTCGCGATGTCGGTGCTGCCGGGTGCGCCACGGGCCCGCACGCTGGCGCAACAGGCATATGCCAACGGCAAAGAGGTACTTTTGCACCTGCCGTTACAGGCCTACGACGACGATGCGCGGGCGGAGCCCGCCGAGATCGTACTGGACATGAGCCGTGCCCGGGTCGGCGCTACGTTTGCACGGGCGCTCGACGCGGTGCCGCACGCAGTGGGCATAAACAGTCACAGAGGGTCGCTCGTGACCCGGCACCCCGGCCATATGGCATGGCTCATGCAGGAGATCGCGGCACGAGAGAAGCTGTTCTTCATCGACAGCTTCACGACGCATCAGAGTGTCGCGCTGCAGATTGCCGAGGAGAACGGCGTCGACGCCTCGCGGCGCGACATATTCCTCGATCCCGACAAGGACCCCGCGACGGTCGCGCGCGAGTTCGAGCGGCTCAAGGAAATCGCCCGAAAGCGCGGGCATGCGATAGGGATCGGGCACCCGTATCCGGCAACGCTCGAGCTGCTTGAGCGCGAGCTTCCCCGACTCGCGGAGGAAGGCTTCGAGCTCGTGCGCGTCAGCGAGCTCGTCAGAAGAATTCCGGCGACCGACGCGGCGCCGCGTATTGAACCCGCCGCCGATTGAAGGCTCTAAGTCATAGAGCAATCACGTTGTAGCCGATGAATCAGACACGCACGATCGTCGCCCTGATAGCAGGGATCGTATTTGCGCCATTGGCGTATTCCGCGGACCCGTCGACCCTGCAGCTGGCCCAGGCCGACGAGATCGCTTGCACCCAGGAGTACGCGCCGGTCTGTGGCGAGGACGGCAAAACGTACAGCAACGGCTGCGTCGCACGCGCGGCGGGCACGACCGTCGCGAGTGAGGGGCGCTGTCCCGGCGACGAAGTGGACTGTCCGGAGACGTTCGACCCGGTCTGCGGCGCAGATCGCAACACATACATCAACGAGTGTTTCGCCGCGAAGTCGAACGTCGAGATTGCTGGCCTGGGTGCCTGTACGCCGAACGGGTGTCCGAGTGTCTATGAACCGGTCTGCGGGATGAACGGGCGAACGTTCATCAATCGCTGCGAGGCGGGGGTCGATCGCGTGCCCGTGCAGCGGAAAGGGACCTGCGACTTCGACAACTGCCCGAAAGTGTATGCGCCGGTCTGCGGCGATGACGGCGTCACCTACGACAACGCGTGCTTTGCCGACAAGGCCGAGGTTCAGACGTTCACGGAGGGCGCGTGTGATGTACGCCCATGCCCGATCCTGTTCGTGCCGGTCTGCGGTTCGGACGGCATGACGTATTCGAACGCCTGCCACGCCGAGCGCCGCGGCGTCCGCATCGACTATGCCGGCGTCTGCGAAAACCTCGGCCGCAATTGCCCGGACGATTACCTGCCGGTCTGCGGCATGGACGGCGTCACCTACGAAAATGAGTGCCAGCTCGACAATGCAGGCGTAACCAAAGCCTACGCGGGGGCCTGCATCGGGGATTAGCGGCAGGACGGCGGCGGGTTCAAAGCGCGAGGAAACACAACACTGCAATCGCCATGAAGACCACCCAGGAAAGGTGTTTGCCTCGCCCGCCAATCAGCGCGATCGATGCCGTGGTCGCGAACGTAACAGCAGTGACGACCAGTACGTTGGCGCGTGTCAGTTCGCTGGAACCGGCCTGCAACAGCAGGGCGGCAAAACCGAGCCACGCTACGCTCGTTACGTGCCATGCAAACCGCAGCGTGCGCTTCGTGAAGTCGTCACTGCCGAAGAGCTTCGGCAACGGTTGACGAAACAGGCGGACCAGGATGTAGCGCTCGCCGAGATACGAATGCGCCAGCGCGATAGCGAGAATGAAAAGTGCCGCGAGCGCCAACATCGGCCAACTACCACGGGCAGTCGAACAGCCTGTCGTCTATTAACTTCTGTTCGTAGTCGAAGACGATGCGATCCCTGACGCCGTGAGTGTCAACTGGTTTGCCGTCTTCCTCGCGCGGCTCGTACTTGAATTTCTTCACTGAGCGCATGGTGTTTTCTACGAAGACGTCATTCGTGCTTTCGACAACGACAGGATTCTTGACGTGGCCTTCGGCGGTCACCGTGAATTCAACAATGACCTCGCCGCTCAACCCTTCTTCCAGGGCCTCGTCGGGCCAACGCGGGGCCACACGCACAATAGGAAGGACAGGGTTATCCCCGTAGACGCGCTCGCGCTTCTCGCGCCGTTGCGCGACGTCATCGACCGTGGATTCCGGGCAGGCGTCGAGGCTCGACGCTTTCTCTTCGACGAGCCCTTCTTCGATGAGAGTCAAGGCGATGTCGTTACAAATGCTCTGGAATACGAACCGGTCTTCCGGTCGAGTGGCTCTCGACGCCAGCTTCACGAGCGCATCGATCGCCCGATCGACTGACGCTCTCTCTCCGGACTCATGGTCAATCTTCCAACGCTCCCGGTCCAGCTTCTTGGACTTCGCGTCCGGGCAGACAAAATCTTCAGCGTGTCCTGTCGTCAAAGCGAGACAACCCAATAGCGCAATGGGTGTCGTGAATTTCACTGGCCGAGAAGGGTGATGTCGATGTTCATTGGATCTCCCGTTGCCAGGCGGGCCGCAGCCTCCCCTTCTCGTCTGCCGTGTACGGCAGCCAGGCGAGGCCGGTGACCGCGACGTGGATGTCCGTGCTCTTGGCACGCACGACGATCTCATCGAGCTCCTCGGCCTGGGCGTCGAACGACGTATCGAGATTCGCCACCTCGTCTTCGAGCTGTTTGTTGAGCGCGGCAATGTCGGCCCTGACTTTGTCGGCCGTCTGCTTAGCGCGCTCGACATCCTGAGCTTCCTTGCGGGCACTGCCGGCGGTCTTGATCGCCGTGCCCATCTTGCTCGCCGTGCTGCTCGACAGCTTCTTGCGGCCGAGCACGGCCCCGAGAATGGCCGTGCCGAATGAAATCGCGGTGTCGAGCTTACGCTTGCTCGACTGTTCCTTTTGCACGGCGATGGCCTGTTCGGCGCGCATCAGCCGGTTCTCGAGCGTCGTTACTTTGGTTGCGTAGCGTTTGCGAATCTTCGCGATCGCGATATCGCGCTTTTCGCTGGCCGCATCCTGAAGCCGGGCACGGAAGTCACCCTCCGTTTCCGTGGGTGACGACGTCAGCCTGAAACGCTTGCTGCGATAGAGCGTCACGGTTTCGTTCTGACGCAGCCATCGCTTGTAATCGCGACCCCAGCCCGTGTAAGCCTTGCTGTCGTCTGCCGCGGCCGGACAGTCGGCAAAACTCGCGTCCTCTGCAGGCTGGTCATCGAGGTCGTCGAGCGTCAGGCGGAGCGGCTCGCCGTCGTCCCAGTCGATGTCCACCGGGCCGTCGCCGAACTCGACCGTGTGCAGGACGGCACGCTCGTCTTCGATCTTATAGCGCGCGCTGGTGAACACCACGTCGCCGCCCGCGATCAGACGGGGGTAATAGACGAGATCGTCGCCGGAGCCCGGCACGTAGAACTGTTCGATCGACGGCGGTAGCGCCGGCGCGGACGCCTTGCTCTTGCGTTTCGGTTTCGAGACCGCTTTCGCAGCAGCAGCGAGCCTGTTCTTCGCCGTCTTCATCAGCGTGCGAATGTGGTCGCGCGTCAACGGGCCCGCCAGGTACGACAGCACCCAGCGTGTGCCGAACACGACCGGCTCGTCCTCGTGCACGTTGTGCAGCAGGAAGCGGCGCTTGCCGAGCCCGGCAATGGTGCGCTCCATGGCCTGCTTGTCGAAGTTGCCGGCGCTCGCGCCTTCGAGCCCCTCCATGACGCGCGCCTTGTCGCGCTCGGTCTGCAGACGGCCGATGAACCACGTGCCCGTATTCGACAGGCCCTTGTAGTCGAGGTCCACCGGATTCTGCGTCGCGAGGACCAGCCCGACGCCGTAGGCGCGGGCCTGCTTGAGCAGGGTCAGGAACAGCTTCTTCGACGGCGGGTTCGCGATCGGCGGCATGTAGCCGAATATCTCGTCCATGTAGACGATGGCGCGCAGGCTCGACGTGCCGGGCTGCGCGCGCATCCAGCTGATGATCTCGTTGAGCAGCATCGAGACGAAGAACATGCGCTGGGCTTCGTCGAGATGCGAGATCGCCATGACCGAGATGCGCGGCTTGCCCTCCTCCGTGTACAGCAGGCTCTTCGCGCTGAGCGGCGCGCCCTGCATCCAGGCTTCGAAGCCCGGCGCGGCGAGCAGGTTGTTGAGTGCCATCGCCAGCTTGAAGCGCTCCTTGGCCGGAAAGAACGAGTCGATGTTCATGACGCCGATCTTCGTGATCGGCGGGTCCTGAATCTCCGCGATCAGGGCCGGCAAGTCGAGGCTTCTGCCTTCTCTCCACGCATTGTCGAGCAGGCGCGAGATCAGGATGTGTTCACGGCTCGATACCGGGTCGGTATCCATGTCGAGCAGGGTCAGAATCCCTGTCGCCGTTGCCTGGACGCGCTCGCGGTAGAGGTCGATGTCGTCGATCAGCGCCGGATCGGGCGCGTCGAAGGAATGCAGGATCGATACGGGCAGCCCGGAGTTGCTGCCCGGCGTGTAGATAGCGAGATCGGCCTTCCTGCGCAGCTGCGCAATGCGCTTGCCGGTCTGGCCCCACTGGCCGAGCCCCTTCTTCCACAGCGCGGCCTGCGATGCGGCGAACTCGTCCGGCGTCTGCCCCTTGTCCATGGCCGTGCGCTCGTTGACCCATGGGCGAAAGCTCTCGGCCTTGAGTTGCGGGAACGTCAGCAGCAGGTTGCCCATGTCGCCTTTCGGGTCGATCGCGATCACGGGGATGTGGTCGAGCGCCGCTTCTTCGAGAATGCCGATCCCGAGCCCCGTCTTTCCGGACCCCGTCATGCCGATGATCGCGGCGTGGGTCGTCAG
>JANQGP010000111.1 GCA_028277265.1 Woeseiaceae bacterium
GACGAATAGTCTTCAATCGACGTTCAATCCGGCAGTTGCGGCCGTCGAATGACGGCCGCTTCTGACCGAACGCAGTTGCCCGCGATTTCCGGATTCCCAAGTGTCTCGAGGTAGGATGGCTGCCCTTTGTTGCGGTGACGACGCGGCCGTGAAGTCGAATACCGTTCTCAACCTCATTCAGCCTGAATCGAAGCCAATATAGTCTATGATACCGGCGTCGGGCTGATGTCCCGTTTCGGTATCTTCCACTTCATGGAATCGGATTCACTGTTCAGCATCCTCGAGTCGGCAAATGAGAAGCCCGCGGCTTTCTCTGTTTACACGGCGAAAGAGCTCTGGACGGACGAGCATACATCCAAGCAGATGCTTGCTTATCACCTGGATGGCGACATTGACGTGTCGTCGAGGCGCACAGGCTTCATCGACGATTCCGTACGCTGGATGACGCAGTGTTTCGACCTGTCGTCGAACAGCAGGATTATTGATTTTGGATGCGGTCCGGGCCTGTACACGTCCAGGTTCGCCAACCTGGGCGCGGTGGTTCACGGCGTCGACTTTTCTGCACGGTCTATCCGGTACGCGCGCGAGTTCGCGGATCGGAATGACCTCGATATCGTCTACACTGAAGCCGATTATCTGGAGTATACGCCGGAAGCCGAATTCGACCTGATCACAATGATCATGTGTGATTATTGTGCGCTATCGCCGGAACAGCGATCCGGGTTGCTGATCAATTACAGGGAACTTCTGTCCGATGGCGGCCGCATAGTGCTCGACGTGCATTCGTTGAGCGCATTTGCCGGCAAAAAGGAAGAGGTGTTCTACGAGAAGAACCAGCTCAACGGATTCTGGTCCGCGGAGCCTTACTACGGCTTCGTCTCCAGCCACAAGTACGACGAAGAAAAAGTCAGCCTCGACAAATACACGATCATCGAGAGGCGCCGCAGGCGGGAAGTGTACAACTGGTTCCAGTACTTCACGCCGGAGTCGTTGGCGCAGGAAGCTCGCGCCGCCGGACTGGAGGTCGAAGCGGTGTACGCTGACGTTGCAGGAAACCCGTACGATTCCGGAGCGACAGAGTTTGCCGTTGTGATGACGAAGCGCTGAGCGAGTGACCATATTTCGTATGTTCAACATTTTTTCGAGGTCCGGGAAGTCAGGCATGAGGATCCTGAGTGAGCGGGATTTCCGGAGAATGTTGGATCGAGACAATCCCAATCAGGCAGTAATTGAGGCTCAAGGCGACGATCATGAAGACATCGACATGAGGCTCGTAGAAAAGATCGACGCCTATCTGGCTCCGATTCTTGGCGACTGGGAGTCGTCAGAAGTCTGGTGGCATAACCTTGCAGTACACGGACATGGCATCCGATCTCTGTTGTTCAGCGAATCCGCATTCGACCCCGGGTTCATCGATACGTTGCAAGGTTTCCTGACAGGTGAACACGAACCTTTCTGTATTCTCTGCCAAGTCTTCGAGAGTCTCGGCGACGATGACGAAAACCGTGTTGGAAGTATCGCAATCTTCCATGACCACATCACACTGTCCAGGCCGTTGGCCAGGAAGCTGTCTCTCACGGCATAGCCGCTTGAATGGCCGCTAGGTGCAAATCGTCGGTGGCGATCAACGCGCATGGCGGACCGCACTTGCCCATGGAGTGCCAGAAGACCGAGGTTGTTCTGCTACGCTGGCTCGATGACGAGTGACTGCTGCCGGCCGTGAGCCGCCACCCAGGAGTTTTGGGGTACGATGACCTGAACTGATCCAAAGCGGCCATCAAGGCCCTACAGATACAAGAGTGTTGCGACGTGAGTATTCGACAGGGTTGCAGGGCGGCCACGACTTCAATTGTCGTACTCGTCGCGGTGACTTCATGCGCTACGCCTCAAGGCCAAGCCCCAAAGAAGGTCGAAAAGGCGCCTCCCGCGACGGAGCAAGCCGATTCCTCGGCTGGTGACCTACATGCGCAAGCGGCTGCGGGTTCTACTGCCGCGCAGCTTCAGCTGGCGACGATCTACGAAGTTGGACTTCTGCTTCCGCAAGACTACGGCGAGGCAAGGCGATGGCTCGAACTGGCGGCTTCATCAGGCAGTAACGAAGGTCGACACCGTCTTGGATTGCACTACAAAGACGGTCTCGGGATTCCGAGCGACCACACCAGGGCTTTCGAGTGGTTTCAACTTGCTGCAAACGATGGGCACGCGCTCGCGCAGTCGTCTCTGGCCGACCTCTTCCACGAAGGTCTCGGTGTCGACCAAAGCGATACCAAGGCTTCGGCGTGGTTCGAGCGTGCGGCCGAACAAGGCGTTCTCCACGCGCAAATGATGCTGGCAATGGCCTATGAGCGCGGGCGCGGCGTCGAGCAAAGTAGACCGGAAGCGCACAAGTGGTGGAGGTTCGCCGCAGAGCAGGGCAACGCCATGGCGCAATACAACGTCGGGCTCAATTACCTGAATGGCAACGTCGTGTCGCGAAACTATAAGGAAGCTATGAAGTGGTTCCGGCTCGCTTCGGATAAGGACCACGCGGCTGCTCAGTACAACGTCGGCGTGCTGTATAGAAGAGGACACGGAGTACCGCAAGACCTCGAAGAAGGCGCCAGCTGGTACTTGCGGGCGGCAAGAAACGGAAGCGTCCTGGCACAACTCAACACAGCGCTGATGTACCAACTGGGCAGGGGAGTAGAGAAAAACTACGAGGAAGCAGCAAAATGGTATCGGGTTGCTGCGGAAAACGAGAACATGTCCGCACAATACAACCTGGCAAGGCTCTACCATCTTGGTGACGGCGTTCCCCAGGACGATGGTGAGGCGGCCAGGTGGTCATTGCGTGCTGCCGAGAAGGGTCACGTTAAGGCGCAATACAGGATTGCCACCTTTTATCTTCAAGGTCGGGGTGTTCCCAAGGACTACGATCTCGCGATGGATTGGTACTCCAGGGCAGCAGCGCAAGGTGATGCGGCATCCGCTTATCGATTGGGCGTTCACTATGTCAGGCAGCCCGCGACCGCTGAAAGCCGGCAGAATGCGCTGTCGTGGCTGCTGAAGTCTGCTGCCGACGGGTACGCTCCTGCCCAATACGCACTCGGACACCTGAGCACTGGATACCGAGGATTCCCGAGCGATCTCGTCGAGACCTACAAATGGTTCCATATAGCCGCCGAGAACGGGCTCTCGGAGGCCGCGCGTGATCTCCAACAGGTGGCGGCGTCGATGGACGCCGGTGAAATCGCCAGGGCGGAGACGTTAGCCAGTGAATGGATTCAGGAACATCGACGAGATTGAATCCTTGGTATGACGAACCAGACGCATCGCGGACCTGGATTTACCAGGTCTTCTCGAATCGAATGCCGATGAGCGGCGTGGGACCTTCATCGTCCTTCATCAGCTCGCCCGTGACCGCATTGAATTCGCGCTGGTCGGACGCCGGGGCAGCGTAGACATTG
The DNA here is from genome assembly GCA_028277265.1 of Woeseiaceae bacterium. Lineage (GTDB taxonomy): Bacteria > Pseudomonadota > Gammaproteobacteria > Steroidobacterales > Woeseiaceae > UBA1847. Next base: position 3,447 of record JANQGP010000111.1, read on the forward strand.
ATGACGTCGATGAAGCCGATCAGGTCGACGGGCCCGATCGGGTAGCGATAGTCCGCCCGAATGTTGAGCTGGTGGAAATCGCGCCAGCGCAACGTGCCGTCCGATACGAATTCCTGGGAGTAGCGTAGCGGTCCGCCGATGCCGGCCAGAACGTCGTCGTGGACGATGAATCCGTCGCGCGGCCGTCCGGTGGCGTATTTCCAGCGAAACGCCAGAAGCAGGTTGTCGTTGAACTGCCACTTCGCGCCGATGCTCAAGAGGTGTTCGTAGTTGAACGGCGCGTCGTACTCGCCGTTGCCGTCATTGTCATCGAGTGTTGCGCTGTTGTACGAGTAGACGACGTTACCCGACCAATTGTCGGCGAACTTCCGGTCGACCACGATATCGAGGCCATACGACGTGCCTTCGCCGTTGTTGCTCGAGAGTCCGGTCACGGCGTCGGATTCGGTAACGAGATCGCTGAGCTCCTGGTAGTAGGCTTCGACGAGTACGTTCCAGTCTTTGCCGACCTGTCGGCTGACGCCCACGCTGAGATGGTCTGTCTTTTCATTGGCAAGCCCGAAATTGGACGGGTCCGCTGCGCGGTCGAGGAATCTCGGTGACTGATAGAAGGTCCCGGCCGTGATCGCGAGCCGGGATGTCGGCGACAGTCGGTAATTCGCGCTCAGTCTCGGCGAAACATACCCGTCGTCGGAGAAGCCGTCGTACTCGTAGCGAAGTCCGGTGCGGATATCCCAGTCGCCGGCCGCGAAGACCTGCTCGACGAAAGCCGCATATTGCAGCTCACTTCGGGAGAACGCGGCATTGGTGTTGGCGGGTGTCAGGACGATGTACCGTTGAGCGGGATCGAGCCGAAAGTCACTGCTGTCGTACTGGTACCGGATCCAGTCCCCTGCGAGCGTTGTCGAGAAGTCCAGGTCGAGGTCAGCGACGCGAACGCCTGCGTTGAATACGCCCCGGGCATTGCCCATCGAAATGTCGCTGCGCCAGCCGATCTCGGACTCGTTCTCGACGAGCGTGAAGATATTCTCGCGCACCGGTACCTGCTCGGGCGGCAGGTCTGCAGGCTCCGAAAACGGAAACGCTTCACCCTCGCGCCCGATCTTCTCGGTATCACGAACGTAGAAGCGGTTCTCCCAGCGCCCGTCGTCACCGAACAGGCGCGACCACGTGATGCCAAGCAGGCTTGCATCCTGCTCGGTCTCGATGATCTCGCGTTCCTGGAAGTCCTCCGAGGCCAGCACGTTTTCGACGTCGCGCGTGTAGTCCTCGGGTGTGTAGAGGAACAGGAACTCGAGCTCGTTGCTCTCGTCGAGTTTCGTGTGGGTCTTCAGGATCACGTCGGTGAGGACGGGGGAGCCGATGTCCTTCTCGTCGATGATGTCGAACAGCTGGCCGAAGTCGAAGTGCCGTGCCGTGAATATCAGCGACGTGTCGTCATGGAAGCCGCTCGGGCCGTCATAGGTCGCTTCAACGCCGGCAAGATCGATGCGCAGGCTGGCCGACGGGCTCGGATTGCCGCGCGCGACATCGAGCTTGAGCAGCGAGCCGTTGCGACCACCGTAAGCGGCGCTCCAGCCGCCCGGAGAAAACTCCGCGCCTTCGATGAGCGTCGGCGGGAAGATCGAGAAACGGCCCCCGCCGTTGACATCGTCCTGTTCGCCCAGCGACTGGTCGAAATGCACGACCTTGTCGTAGGGAATGCCGTCGACGAGAATCAGGTTGTCGCGCGGCCCGCGGCCGCGGACCGTGAAGCTCGCGAAGTCGCCGGTCGACACCAGGCCCGGGAGGCCGTCGAGTGCCCGCAGCACGTCCGCGCCGCTGCCGACCGCCGTACGCAGGTCCTCGCGATCGAGGTACGTGCTGGTAACGGCACCGAACGGGTCGGTCTGGATGGCTTTGGCAACCACGAGAATCTCGTCGACGCTTTCGTCCGCAACGCGCATCGGAAACTGCAGGGGCACTGTCTTGTCTCGCACCACCCGGAAGCTCGGCTCTTCGACGCTGACGTACCCCTCGAGAGAGGCCGTAATGCGGTAGAGCCCCGTCTCGAGATCGCCGATCAGGGCGGTGCCGTCGTCTCCGGTCGTCGCGCGGCTCTGCTTGCCCGTCCGGGACTCCACGACGATCGAGACGCCGGCCAGCGGTCGGCCGTCCGTCTTTTCCGTCGTGACGCGAAGGTCGCCGGTATCGGCGAAAGCCGGCACGACCATGCCGAGCGACAGGATGAGCACCGCGAGCTGCGACCGGCACATTAGCCGGTTGTTACGAACGTTCATTCAGGCGGTCTCCGGACCTATTCTCAGAGCGCAGCATAGACCGGATGTACCGGAGCGGGTGTAACAGACGGTAACGATCGTTTTCCGGGTATTGCCGCTAATAGGCCACGGAGATTCGCTGCCGCGAGTACCTGGCCTGTTCCGCTTCGTCGATGATCGCCACCGCGAAGTCGGCGCGTGAGACGCGCGTCCTGCCCCAGCGATCCCTGAGCGCCTCGTCGCCGCCAATCCGGAATTCCCCGGTGCGCCGCCCGTTCGTGAAATTCTTGGGCGGAGTCACGTACGTCCAGTCGACGTCATCGACTTTGCGGTAGAACTCAAGCGCCAGGATCTGTCCCACGATCTCGATCTCCAGCTTCCTCGGCAGCAGGATGGTCGGCAGCTTCGCCGCGTACATGATCCCCGGCTCGACCTCGAGAGATCCCGAGCCACCCACATGCAATAATCGCGGCGCATCGTCGCCCCAGCGGTACAGGACGTCGACGAGCATCTCGGCGGACAGGAATTGCAGCGCGCTTTCCGGCAAACCCGAGTCGCCGATGACACCGCGTACGGACAGAATGACGACATCCTTGCCCGCGACGATTCCGGTGACGCTCGTCTTGTCGAGCAGATCGCCTTTGACGACGGCGAGGTTGTCGTGCCGCCATGTGATTTTTCCGGGGTTGCGCGAAACCGCTGTCACGCGGTGACCGCGTTCGAGCGCTTCCTGCACGATGTGCGAACCGACCTCGCCGGTCGCGCCATAGACGACGATGTCGAGCGCATCCCCGGCCGGTGCAGCGCCGGTCGTCAGCAGGAACAAGAGAGAAGCGATTGCGGCTCGGAACATTGACCGGTCTCTTTTTCAACAGGCTGCCGGAACGGATTCGTCGGGAGCACTGTATCTCTGACACGATCGGTCAACAAACGTGCAGTTCAGGGACGGGCCATGCCGGTCGTCGAAAACCTGGAAGCATCGGGTCCTGCGCCCAAGTGTCGGGCATCTAGAGGATTACGTCGAAATTGCCCTCGTAAACGAAGTCGAGGCGGCCCGTACGCCAGCCGCGCACACTGTCCCGGGCAAGCGGTGAAGGCGCTTGACGATAACGCCGGACGATGACCACCTTGCGCGTCTTGTCCGCATCGAGCAAGTCTGCGGCATCCTCCCTTGCCGCCTGCGAGTATTGCCTTCCTGTCGTTGGAAGCGGCGCGACCTCGACGCGGGCGCGGATTCGATCGAATTTCGATTCGTTCGCGGGTATCTCGAATACGTGTAGTCCTGACTCTGTGTCCAATAGTCCGAAGCTACCGAATCCCGATACCAGGAATAATGCGTCGTAGCGGCCCGCGCTCGCGTCCAGTTCTTTGAGACGCATGCCGCGAGCCCGGGCCCAGTTTCGATACATCTGGACCAGGTTGTCACGAAATGCAGCCGCGCCCGAGAGGCCTTCGTCGGCGGAGACCAGTCGAACGCCGATCACGGCCTGGGTCGGGCGATGATCGTCGAGGTCCCGAAGTCCCTCTCGCACCACGAAGATACGATTCGCTATGCCCTTGACCAGCCGCGTATTGCCGCTTGTGCGATCAAGTCGCCCGGCCAGCGCGCCCAGGACCGAAGCTGCAGAGTCAATCCGGTCGACAAGTTCAATGCGGTCCAACACTGCGAACCGGTCATCGCTCTCCCAGAATTCCGGGGCGTTCATCTTCGCGATTAGCTCCGACTTGTCGTTTACCCATTCGTCATTGGCGATTCGACGCTCGATCGCCAGCATGGCTTCGGTCAGTGCTGCTGAAGAACCCTTGGGCACCGTGTTCGAACACAATATCGCTTCGATTGCGAGGTCTGAGGCAACAGTCTCTTCTTCGTCTCCGGGCTCTCCCAGGTCATCAGCGTCGGGGTCGATGAACTCGACCTGCAGTGCTTCGCCATTGCTTCGTACAAACAGAAACTGCTCGCCCGCCGGTGCTTCGTTTTGAACCATAGTCATCGATAATGGTGCAAGAAGGTGCTTTTCAATCGCACGGCGCAACGGCCGGGCGCCGAGATCCGGCGTGAACCCTTCATCAAGAAGAAACTCGATGGCCGAGTCTTCCCACTCGACCGCCCACTGTTTCGTTCGTAATCCACGACGGCCCAATGCCAGACGAAGCTCCTTTTGCAGAATCGCCCCCATTACGTCTCGTCCCAGAGGATTGAACACGACCACCCGATCGAGCCTGTTAACGAACTCCCGGCGGAACGTTCGATTGACTTTACGCATCACGTCGTCAGCAGAAAACTCGCCCCGCGTGCTCGTAAACCCAATGCCGGCCTCGCTCTTGATCGTCGAGCCCAGATTCGAAGTAAGGATAATGATGCTGTGCCGAAAATCGGCGAGGCGGCCCTTCGTATCGGTTAGCCTGCCATCGTCGAACACCTGCAGGAACATATCCCAGACTCTTGCGTGGGCTTTTTCGAACTCATCGAGTAGCACCACTGAAAACGGACGCTCACGGATGCGCGTTGCAAGCGACCCCGAGCCGCCACGTCGTTCCTCGTCTCCGATCAACCGCCAGGCGGAGTCCGAATTCTGATACTCGCTCATGTCGAGCCGAATCATCTGCTCCGCGGAGCCGAATAGGAGTTCGGCAAGCGTCTTGGCGATTTCAGTCTTGCCGGTCCCGGTGGGCCCGGCGAACAAAAACACGCCAACCGGCCGGGAAGGGTCGGTAAGACCCGCCTTGAGCATCGCGATTCGCTCAACGAGGCACTCGACCGCATCGTCCTGGCCGATAATGCGTCGGCTGAACGCGCCGCGGACGGCTTCGAGGTCGAGTCTTTGTCGTTCATCGAGCACGTCTTTCGGGAGTCCGGAAACCTGGCTCAGAGCGTCCAATACGTGCGTCCGCCCCAAAGGTGCATCGTCATCGCTCCGCTGTGAACGCGATACGGCCAGTTTGATCAGTGAGAGCACGCTGCCAGGCAACGCTTTGTGCACAAAGTACTGCAGAGACAGCTGCAGCGCTTCCCCGATGACCTCGTCCTTCCGTACTGGTGTCACGTCTGACCCGAACGATTCAAGCAGTGAGCCAGCTATCTTGGCCGTGTCGGACTCGCTGGCTGGATTCATCTTGACGACCTTGAAAGTGGTTGGCAGCGTTGGGAATCGTTTGAGAAGGGCCTGCAACCCGGCCGGTGTCGTTTCGCTGACGAAGAACATCTCCTGGCCTTCGATCGCCGGCCAAAGCTGGTCCAGCAGCGAATTGTCCTTTCCTGTAGTGCGCCCGAATTCGTCGAGTTCAGTCAAACGATCCACGAAAACGGCGATTCGCTTCGCGACCGTTGCATTTTGTACCAGTCTGCGAATCTGGCCCTCGATCTCACCGACGTACTTCTTGTCCGCGACAATGTTGGCGGCCGACGTCTTGAACACGCGCCACCCGGTTGCGAGCAGGTTTCGGGCGAAGAGGCGCCTTATGGCCGACTTGCCGACGCCGGAGTCCCCGACGACGAGAATCGACCTCGGCCTGCTGCCATCGATTTCGTCAATCAGTTCCTCGAGCAACTGGGATATCTGCTGCGTCTCGAAGACCGGCTCGCGCAATCGGTCCTCACCGACCAACTCGCCCACAGAGCGCAAGAATCGCTGGTCGACCACGTTTCTGGAGAATCGATCGATCGCTGCTTCGACAGGCTGTCGTACTCCATCGGGCAGCGCCGCCGCAAAGCCGCGAACGTTTGCACGGTCGTCCGACTCCAGCGCTACATACGCTCCACCGAGATCAATCTCTTCTCCCGCGTCGACGCGCCTCCTGAATATAGCGCCGAACTCCTCGCAAATCATGGCGTTATCGCGCCACCAGTATTGGGCGCCGGAAAGGATGTTGCCGATCTCGGGCTGTTGCGATTTGTCGTCTATGAACCCGACGATGAAGTACAGTGGCCAGGCCCACGCTTTGGCGATTCGCAACCTTGCACGCTCCAGGATTTCTGCAGAACCATCGCGATGGCGGAGGGCTTCGAAGCCAATGCACTGCAACACCCAGTTGGAGCCCAACGCATAATTCCGAACTTGTTCGTTGGAGTACTTATCGCTGCTCAGCACGGCGACTGCGCGCTTGAACTCGGCATTGTCTCGGATATCGCCCGGGTGAGCCATTTTCTCGAACGGCGACTCGAGCTTGTCGGCGATTGCGTCCAGGTCGATCGGTGCCGGTATGTCGGTTGACTCCGACGCGCCGTTTCTCGCATGTCGGCGGGGACGGTTGGCGGCGACAGCGATCGTCGTGACCACGACGATCGCGATCCCGAGCAGGACAAGAATGGTAGTTAGGTCTCCCATCGGGTTGCCGTGGTTCAATTTTCAACGCCGCTCACTTTGCCACAAATCTCAAGCAGGCGTGCGTAAACGACCAGCTGCGTCAGCCCCAGCCGAGTTCCTCGACGTGATCGTCGTCCATGCCGAAGTAGTGCGCGATCTCGTGGACCAGCGTGCGGTGAATCTCCTCCCGCAGCCCGT
>JANQGP010000017.1 GCA_028277265.1 Woeseiaceae bacterium
TAGAAATTGCAGTTACGAACGTCCTCGAGATCGCTCGTGTAGGTCAGACGGATCGCCTCGGCGGGCTCCTCGGGCGGACACTCGAGCGTAGAATCTCCACCGCCCGCAAGTTCCGCCACTCTCTCTGCATTGATATCGAACCCGACGGTCGGGTATTTCTTGCCGAACTCGACGGCCAGCGGCAGGCCAACGTAGCCCAGGCCGATGATGCCGATCTTCAGGTTGTCGATGTCGAATTGCGTAGCCAATCAGGTATCCCGGGAGGAGTGTTCAGCGTCAGGCGCTTATGTATCACATCCCGGGGGCGATTTCGCGGTAAAGGTTCTCGTAAGCGTCCGCCATGGCCGCCGCACCGTACCTTGCCGCTTTTTTCCGGTTCGCCTCACGCAGCGCATCGTCGGCCCGCTCCAGAATGGCTGCAATCGCCGCCACCCAGTGAGCCGGCGCGTCCGGCGCGATGAGCCGTCCGTTGACGCCATCCTCGACGACCTCGGGAATCCCGTCGACGTTCGATGCCACGATCGGCAAGCCCAGCCTCATCGCATCCAGCAACGTCGAACCCAGCGCCTCGTGCAGGGACGGATAGACGAACAGGTCGAATGCCGCCAGCCAGTCGCCGACGTTGTCAACCCAGCCGACGAGCTCGATGTTCGGCAAATCGCCGATCTCGGCGCGAAACCGCGCCTCGTCCTTGCCCTCGCCGCACAGCAGGAAGTGCCAGTCGGGGTGCTGTTCAACAGCAATCCGCGCCGCCTCGATGATCGTCAGCTGCCCCTTGTGCGATTGATCGTACGCGCCCACGTGACCGATCAACGTTTTGCCGGGGCGGCCGGCCCTGATGCGTTTCACCTCGTCCGCGTCCACATCGAAGGACGCATGCGCGTCCGGCACGACAACCGACTCCACTTCGGGGTGCCGTACCTGCAACGCCCTGACCACCGCTTTCGACACGGCCACGATCTTGCCCGCCCGCCGGTACACCAGAGACCGGGCCCGGGAGTGCGACTGCGGCGCGACGACGCGGCGCGTGATCAGGTAGCTCGTGCCGAACAGGGCCTGCGCCAGCAAACCACCGTACACGGGACGCGCCTCATGGAAATGCGCGACCGCGCAGCCACGTAGGGCCAGTCCTGCCGTAATCGGGTTCGACGACACCTCGCGAATCTCGAGACCGTCGACGCCTGTGCAATGGGCCGCCAACAGGCCGCCACGGCGCGCGACGAGCCGCTGCGCCAGACCGCGCACGGAGAGCTCACGAATCAGGAGTTCGGTCTGGCGTTCGCCGCCCCGGTAGCCGGGCGCGATATTTATGTGGCAGATTGGCTGCAAGACTAGCAGCCTCTCTCAATCTGCATCCGTGAAACTACCCCAGGTACCAGAGTGCGAGCAGGCCCGCAATGCTCATCGTGATGGTGTACGGAAGAGCCATGACCACCATGCGCCCATACGATAAACGGATGAGCGGCGCCAACGCCGACGTCAGCAGGAACAAAAACGCCGCCTGGCCGTTCGGCGTGGCAACGGACGGGATGTTGGTGCCCGTGTTGATCGCCACGGCGAGTGCGTCGAACTGCTCGCGTGTGATCTCCCCGGCCCGGAATAGCTCGTCCACTTGCTGGATGTAGACCGTCGCGACGAAGACGTTGTCGGAAATCATCGACAACACGCCGTTCGCGACGAAGAACAGCGCTTCCTGGGTCTTGCCCTCGAAGGTGCGCACGTAGTCGATGACGGGCGTGAACAGGTGCTGCGTTTCGATGACGGCCACGATCGCGAAGAACACGACGAGCAGCGCCGTAAACGGCAGGGCTTCTTCGAACGCATGTCCGATCCGGTGTTCCTCGGTAATGCCGTTCAATGCCGTCGCCAGCACGATGACCATCAGGCCGACGACGCCGGGTTCCGCGAGGTGAAAACCGAGGGCGATGATCAGCGCTATCGCCACCAGACCCTGTACGCCGATCGTGACGCTCTCCTGCTTGGTGCGCTCGGCGGCCATCGCAAGATCGTATTCCTCGAGCACGTGGCGGACTTTCGGCGACAGCTTCGTGCCGTAGCCGAACCAGCCGGTGAGTTCGAGGATCGCGCAGGTGATCAGGCCGACGACCAGTACCGGCATCGAGATGTGCGCCATGCGCAGGAAGAACTCGATGAACTCCCAGTCCATGATCTCGGCGATCAGCAGGTTCTGCGGTTCGCCGACGAGTGTCGTCACGCCGCCGAGCGCGGTACCGACCGCGCCGTGCATCATCAGGTTGCGCAGGAACGCGCGGAAATTCTCGAGGTCCGCGCGGCTGGTTTCGACGACCTGGTCGTCGGTCGTCGGGTCGTGATCGTGATCGAACGCCAACCCAGAGGCGACCTTGTGATACACGCCGTAGAATCCGGCGGCGACGGTGATGATCACGGCCGTGACGGTCAGCGCATCGAGAAACGCCGAGAGGAACGCCGCCGCGAACGAGAACAGCAGCGACAGCAGCACTTTCGAACGCACGCCGAGCAGGATCTTGGTGAATACGAACAGCAGCATCTCGCGCAGGAAGTAGATGCCCGCGACCATGAACATGAGCAGCATGATGACGGGGAAGTTCTTTTCGGCCTCGTGGAACACCATTTCCGGCGATGCGAGCCCGAGGATAATGGCCTCGACGGCGAGCAGTCCGCCCGGCTGCAGCGGGTAGCACTTGAGCGCCATCGCCAGCGTGAAGATGAACTCGAGCACGAGGACCCAGCCCGCGATGAACGGGTCGTACACCACGAGAATCGGATTCAGGATCAGGAACCCGATGATCGTCAACTTGTACCAGTCCGGCGAGTTGCCCAGGAAGTTCTCGCGAAAAGCCTCAGCCAGCGTGTGGACCATGTGATTGTTTTCCTTTGTGTTTTATCGCTTGTTCGCGGACACGGACGCTCGATTCTAGCAGCCTGTCGAGAAAGTAGTTAGGGGCTCACCGCCCGAGCAGGCGGTCTGTCAGTCAGTATCCCAGACGCACGCAGCGGATGCGCGAATCTTCTCGAGCAGTGCCTCGTGCGCGGCAACCTCATCCGGGTTGGGCTCGATCACCGCGAGGTCGTAACCGCCGTTCCCGGCGGGAATCCGCCTTGCGGGCGATTGATCGAACGCGCTCGTCGCATCTACGGCGACGCGTCCGCCCACATCGGAATGCTCATCGTCGAGCAGCAGGCTCGACTGCCCGCCCGTCATCGCGAGGTAGACCCGCGCCAGCAGTTCGGAGTCGATCAGCGCGCCGTGTACGTCGCGCTTCGACGCATCGACTTCGTAGCGTTTGCAGAGCGCGTCGAGGCTGTTGCGCTGCCCCGGATGGATTTCCCTCGCGAGGCTGAGGGTATCGAGCACCAGGCAGTGATCCGTGATCTTCGGCCTGGGATGCTTCATCAGGTGCATCTCGTGCTCGATGAAGCCGACGTCGAAATCGGCGTTGTGGATAATCAGCTCGGCGTCGGCGACGAACTCGAGAAACTCGTCGACAACGTCTGGAAAACGCGGCTCCGTCTCGAGCTGCGCGCGGCTGATACCGTGCACGGCCTCCGCCCCCTCGTCGATGTCCCGGTCCGGGTTCAAAAAGCGGTGAAACTCGCGCCCGGTCAGGCGACGGTTGACCATCTCGATGCACCCGATCTCGATGATGCGATGACCCTGCGTCGTCGAGAGGCCCGTCGTTTCGGTATCGAGGACGATTTGTCTCAT
>JANQGP010000226.1 GCA_028277265.1 Woeseiaceae bacterium
AAAAATGGTCAATCTCATGAAAGCTCCCGCGCTCGATCCGAATCGGCGTAATTGTACAGATCTATGTTACGAGCGCATTGCGAAATTCGGGCTCCGGCCTGCTAGTCGGTATCCGTGCCCGGAAACCCCACGATCGTTGCCGAATGCTTCTCGCCACCGACGACCTTCTTGTTGACGGTTACGAGGTCCTCGACAGAATTGCCCGGCGCGTACTCACTGACCGCCCGCATCAGGATCTCTCGGGTTTCCTCTCGATCCAAGGCGTCGGAGGCCTGTTGCAGCTCGTCGATGTAGCGGTAGATCTGCCCCAGCTCCAGCTTGTTCTCCTGGGCGCGCATGATACGCGGGTGATCGGTACCCGACACATCGTTGCCGATCAGGAGCTCCTCGTAGAGCTTTTCAGCAGGCCGCAACCCGGTGAATTCGATGGCGATATCGCCATCGGGATTCTCTTCCTCACGAACGGTCAAACCCATCAAGTGAATCATGCGCTTGGCCAGATCAAGGATGCGGACGGGCGCTCCCATGTCAAGAACGAACACGTCGCCGCCTCGAGCCATCGAGGCAGCCTGGATTACCAGCTGCGCGGCCTCCGGAATCGTCATGAAGTACCGGATAATCTGCGGGTGCGTGACCGTAACCGGTCCCCCTGAGCGAATCTGCTTGCGGAAAAGCGGGACCACGGAACCTGACGACTCCAGCACGTTGCCGAATCGAACCATACAGAATCGTGTACCAGCAAAATCGTCCTGCAATGCCTGCAGCACGAGTTCCGCCATTCGCTTGGTGGCACCCATGACGTTGGTAGGGCTGACCGCCTTGTCGGTGGAAATCAAGACGAAACTGCTGACTTTGGCCGCCGCTGCCGCCTGCGCGAGATTCCATGTGCCGATGACATTGTTGTGAACGCCCTCGAGGATATTGTGCTCGACGATCGGCACGTGCTTGTACGCAGCTGCGTGATACACGGTATCAACGGCGAACGTCTCAAGGACCTCTTGCACACGCTGACCATGGTGAACCGAACCGAGCAGCGGGACAATCTTGCAGCCGCTGCCTGTCTCCGCAGCAATGCTTTTTAGTTCGGTCTCTATGGAGTAGAGTGAAAACTCGGAAAGCTCGAACAAGACCAATACGCTGGGCTCAAGACGGATAATCTGGCGGCAAAGCTCCGAACCGATGGAGCCTCCGGCCCCCGACACCATGACGTTCTTGCCCCTGATCGTCGCGTCCAGCAACTTCGTGTTTGGCGGAACCGGATCGCGCCCCAACAGGTCTTCCACGGCGACTTCTCGGAGATCGTCGACCTTTGCTTTGCCGGTAACGAGATCGTCCAGGCCAGGCATGGTCTGAATATGGACCGGGAAATCTGACAAAAACTGCAGAACATCCCGGCGCCTGCGGCGGGACGCGCTGGGTATAGCGAGCAGGACACGCGTCGCACCAGTGTCTTCAACTATTTGCTCAAGCTCCTTCGGCGAATGTACGAGTAAACCTTTGACGACTGATCCATGCAGCGACGAATCGTCATCGAGCATTGCGACTGGGCGGTATTCGTCACCGCCAAGAAGACTGATTGCCAATTGGGAGCCGGACGCACCGGCACCATAGATTACGACACGCTCACGATCGGCTGTGGCACGCTGCGTAATCAGGAACACGCGGGCCAGAAACCGGCTTCCGCAAACGTAGACGAATGATACGGTCCAGAAGACGATAAACCAGCGCAACGGCGACGTTGTCGTGCCGGTCGTAGCCATAACGATCGCGCCCGCTGCCGAGGCGCCAAGCGATGTCTTGCTGGCCGCGGCGACCAGCTCGAGACCAACGTAGCGAACGACGGAGCGGTACAACCCCAAAGTCCATGCGAACGCCATCGCAACGATCGCAACGCCAACGCAAGCCAAAGATGGTGAAGTCAAAAAGGCAGAGCTGCCTGTCAATAGCCAAAGGGTACCGCACGCGCAGATTGTCAGCCCAGCGATATCGCTCGCTGCGACAACGAGCCTTTTCGTTGGCCGCGACAGACCGATCAGGAATCGACGAAGTCGGCCATGAAGGCGGTGAAAAAGGTGATGGTTATCCATAGCTTAAGACCGCCATTTATTGCACCTTCGAACCCATATGTGACTGCAGGGCCAATTCAACCAGCCAACAGCCCGAAGTGCAAGCGAATACCGCATGTCCCTTCATGAACAGAGAACTGCGTCGCGGTATTTCGCCGACTTGAGATGCCCGATTCCTGTCGACGACACATGCGAAGCGTGGTGGCAACCAGACCGCGAGAACCCCAGAGCGGCTCAGTTCCTCGTAACAAAACGCGCCAGAGTAGGCGAGGTTGACACGTAGCGCTACTGATCTTCATCAGGGCGTCCCGCCCCGAGCCAACAAGCGAGGGCAACCAACGGGGTCCACGCGGTGATCGTGATCCACCAGCCAGCATCTGGTCGGAGTGAAGCAACGACTGCGAGTGGGAAAAGCCAGAGCAGGTTAATTGACCCGACCACGAGTGTCACCGGCTTGTGTGCGCCAAACCTGCGAGATGCTTTCTGGTAGGAATGGCTTCTGTGCGCCGCATACCACCGTTCCCTACGCCCGATTCGCACGAGAAGTGTCACAGTCGCGTCCACAATGAAGACGGCAAGGATGACCAGCCAGACCCAAATCGACAATGCGCCGGCATTGTGGCTGGCTAGCGCGAGCGCTCCAAAGACGAAACCGATGAAACTGCTGCCTACGTCTCCCATGAATATTCTGGCGGGGGGCCAGTTGAAGACCAGAAAACCCAATGCGCTCGCTCCGACCACCGCGGCAATCAGGGCAAATTGCGGATCACCGATAACCAGCATGCAAGCGGCGACCGAGAAGCTCGACGTGACGGCCTGAACCGCGGCAATACCGTCAATGCCGTCCATGAAATTGTAGAGATTCAGCAACCAGACAACCCACGTGGCTCCAATCAGATATCCTGCGTATCCGAGCGGGATCGAGAGTTCACCTACCTGGATTTCTGTGATTCCACCAAGTTGGTGAATTACGATTGCCGCTCCGACTACGTGCACGCCGAATCGCCACGACGCTGGCACGTCTTTGAAGTCGTCTATCAAGCCCGCGGCTGCGATCAGCAGACCGCCCAACGAAACAGCGAGTATCGCTTCGATGGCGAACCAACCAGCGAGCGATCCCGATATCCACGCTGTCAATGTAATAAACACAACTGCAATCCCGCCGCCTCGCGGAGTTGGAATGCTGTGTGAACTCCGAGAGTTCGGTATGTCGAGCAGATCTCTGGTCCGCGCATATCGCAACACTGCGGCCGTCGTCCCCGCTGACAGCGCGAAAACCGTGAAGATGAACAACAGCTCCATCATTCAGTATCAGGTTCCGGATTCGCCGCAATTGCACGCGGAGATTTCGGCCTCCAACGAAGCTTCTCCACTGTGTGTCCTATATCGACACGTAGAGAATCGGTCAGCTTGGCCAGTTCGTTCGGTTTCCCTGCAACCTTTGCAGCCAGTCGCAGGAGCCCCATCGGCATCGGAACGATCCTGGCTCTCCGTCCATGCAAGTCTGCAAGTGTCGTGTACAGTTCGGCCGTCGACAAATCGACGCCGTCCGACACGAGGAATGTCTCACCCGAAGCGTCAGTGTGGTCGACGCAGACAACCAGTAGGCTCAATAGGTTCTCGAGCGACACGAAAGATCGCTTGTTCCTGATCGACCCAAACGGGATCGGCAGGCCAGTATTGAGGAGCCGAACCAATCGCCCAATGTTGCCGGGCGCACCGGTTCCGTAGACAAGCGGAGAACGCACGACAACGACCTGGAGTCCCGTGTGTCGTGACACGCTTTCCAATGCACACTCCGCTGCCCACTTCGATTTAGCATAGACGCTGGCCGGCGCCGGCTTTGATCGGTTATCGTATTTGCTATCCGCGTCCGTACTGTCACCCAGGACGCCGACGGTGCTCAGAAACACCAGTCGCCGCACGCCACACTCCGCAGCTTGCTCGGCCAGTCGACGGGTTCCATGCTCGTTCGTTTCTGCGAACTTCTCGATCTCGCCGGATTCGCCTTGTGCGGAAATATGCGCTCGGGCGGCCGTATGGACGACGCAATCCACACCCACCAACGCATCAGTCCAGTCTGTGTCCGGCCCAATCTCGCCAACGTCTATCGACGAATCGTTATTTGAATGGCGCCGCGTAATTCGGCGGACCGGTCTGCCTGCCGCCTCAAGTCGACTACACAGTGCGCTGCCAATGAACCCGGTTGCGCCGGTAACGGCGATAACCCTGCCTTCTGGATCAATCGCCACGATCGGCCCGACCATCGTGATTACATATACTCTCGATCAGCCTTCTGTAACTCTCAAGTCCCACATGCCTTGACAGTCTGTCACGGTAGAATCGGACACTTGAGCTGCTCATACGCTCAAGCCTGGCAGGATCATTGACCGCCCGGACCAGGAACTCTGCGAGCCGCCCGTCCTCGCCGTTCGCAAACGCGACACCGCCACCGGACTCTTCGAGAATCGTCTGGGCATCTGATGGCGGGCCGACATACACTGTCGGGACGCCCCTCCCCATATATCCCAACAGCTTACTCGGAACGACAAGTCCCTCAAACCCCGGTCGCAGAGTAACCAGTGCCAGGTCTGCAATCCCGATTGAATGGGGCATTTCTTTCAACGGCACTAACGGCCGAAACGCCACGTGGTCCGCAACATCCAGCTCGTGCGCAATTCGCTGCGCTTCCTCCTTGCGCGACCCCTGCCCTACAAACAGCAGTCTCAGTTCCGGGCAGGATTCGCGCGCAAGCTTATACGCACGAATCGGCGTCTCGAGATCGTGCGCGATACCGAGGTTGCCGGAATACAATAAGACCTTGCAGCCGCGTAGCCCCCACTCGTTGCGTAGCCGATTGGCATCGCCACGGACTATGCCCAGGTCTCCCGTCGCCCAGTTGGATATTACCTGGATGCGATTCCGCGAGACACCTTTGTCTTCGAGTCGGGACTGCATGGTCGGCCCCAGCGCCACAACCTGGTCAGCTCCCTTATAAGCCCAGTCGAAAACGGCGATGAGAGTACGGCCCAAGAGTGACGTTCGGCTGATGCTCCTGTTGGAGAAGAGCACCTCCGGATAAAGGTCCATGGAAATGAGAACATATGGTCGACGGTGAATAAGTGCGGCGATTCGAACGAGTACCACGACCAGTGGTGGATTGGTCTGCGCGACGAATACGTCCGGGCGGCGCCTGACAAGGAGCAACGGAAATGCGGCAAGGTAGAACCAGAGTTGCCGAAGAAGTTTCTTTTGCTTGATGTCTTTGCCACCCACGATCTTCGGCGTCCGGCGTATCCGGACACCGGAGACCACCGGATCTTCCTCGTCGTCAACGTCCACGTGCACGTACTGATCACTCCCGCAGATAACCTCGACGTCATAGCCGGATTCTGCAAGGTGCCTGGTCACGTCCCTTGGCAGCTGTGTGCCGGCCCAACCATCGGGATAGTAGAATTGCTCCACGAAGACCAGTTTTTCTCCGATATCCTTGTTCAGATTCAATTCAATGTGCCGCAAGACGAGGTTTGGCGCTATATTGCCGCCTCTCGCCCTGTTCAATCAAGACGCCGTTGACGGGGTGGAATAATTGACCCGTTTGCCACAAACTCTCGCTATCGTATCCGTCACGCTTCGGCGCTCCGAAAAATGCAAGACTCAATTCTCAATCTCGGCTGTGGTCTCAAAACTAGCGACGATTCTCGTGTGATCAACATTGACTGGTCGGTTCGGTTGCGGCTGCGAAAGCTGCCGCTGATGCAACCGATGATCCGCATGCTAATCGGCTCCGCCAGGCGCGAGAAATTTGACGCATTGCCTGACAACATCATGGTTCACGATCTTTCGAAAGGCATCCCATTCCCAAATGAGTCCGTAAGTGCTGTGTACCATTCGCACATGCTCGAGCATCTGGATCGGAACCTCGTGCCGGGATTTGCCAGGGAGGTTCTACGCGTCCTTAGACCGGGCGGGGTCCATCGCATTGTCGTTCCGGACCTAGAGCACCTGTGTCGCGACTACATAAAACATCTTGAAATCTGCGGCGCGGACGATAGCGCGAGGACCGTCCACGACCAGAAGGTCGCCAATATCCTCGAGCAGTGCGTCCGTCGCGATGCGGCAAGTTCAGCAAATCACGGGGCTGTTCGCAAACGGATCGAAAAAATCCTGTTGGGCGATGCACGCAAGAGGGGCGAAACTCATCAGTGGATGTACGATAAGGTCAATCTGGCTGAAATTCTACAGGAATGTGGGTACAGAGAAATCACCGTTGCAGATTATCAAACGAGTAGGATTCCCGAATGGAACCGGATCGGCCTCGACCTCAACGACGACGGTAGCCAGTACAAACCTGGCTCTCTCTACCTAGAAGCTTTCAAGTGACGGTATAGCAGGCTCTCGTAGAGCTCCCGGTATAGTACGCCGATTTGAACAGGTGAGAGCGCCTCCGCTGCAAACCGAGTCGCTTGTTCTGAGAATGATATGTAGTTCTCCAGTACGTCCTCACATGCACTGACGAAATGTTCAATTGACTCGGCCGATCCGGCAAAGTCGACTAGTCGACCGAAGCTATCCGTCACGTAACTGTCCATTCCAGTTCCGGATTGCGCAATCACGGGCCGACCATGTGCGATGGCTTCGCAAAGGACGTTCGGCGAATTGTCTAGTTGTGAAGGGCAAAGCAGGATGTCGAACGACTCGTATACGCGCTTGAGTTCGTCCCGGCCAAAAGAGCCGTGCCAGGATATATCAACTCCGTCAATCTTTGGTCTTTGAGAGCCTCTGATCCACCCGAACGCGTGTAAACTGACCTTGTAGCCTCTGCCGGCAAGGGATTCCAAGCATCGATTCACGCGAGTAAATCCCTTTCGCGAGTCTAACACCTTGTTGGAGATGAACCCGAACCTGACTGCTTTACCTGGGGCGATCGCTGGCGTAGGGCTACTCGGCAGCGGCGTCACGTTGCGAATGACATGAATTTGCATTCCGGACTTGTCAAGCATCTTTGCCAACCAGTGCGACGGCGCAACAACAACGTCCGGGAATTCGGCATCTCTGTATACCGTCCTATTGAACAGCCACCTTGCCAGGACACTGCTATCTTGCGGCGAGACTGCATAGTGGCCTGGACCGTGGTAGGGCCAGAAATCGCTCATCCTGTGAACTACCGGGCATGGCACATTGTCCAGATCGCCGAATCCGATGACGTTTCCCGATACATCGCATAGCTGAACAATGTCCGGCCGATATTGCTCGTAGATCATCGCCAGATCAAACGTCGGTCGCGCTAGCCGAACACAATGGGTTTCGGCGTCGAAGCAGACACGTTCGAAAACTCTCTCCGCGAATCTCGCCAGACTTACACCAAGGCTCTTCGGATCCGCGTAGGCATCGCAGCGGATCACTTCAATACCGGCCGCGTCGAGCGCGCGGACCACACCTGTGGCACCGCTGGCCGACCCACCCTTGGAGAAGCTTTTAGTGACGACGACGACCTTCATGTCGGATGTTCTTCTTCACGTTGCCGATTGACCGGCGAAAGATCAGCCTGGCGCACGTAACTTGATCCGGCGCAGAATGGTCACCGCTACGTACAGAAACAGGAGTACGTAGAATAACCTAGAGCAGGCACGTAAATTGTATTGCAAGGAAAACAGCACAGGGATTATCACCAATGCCCCGTACAGGAGGTTTTCGAGACTATCACGATTGTGAACAAACATATTGCGGTACAACTCGATGAAGAAGCACACGAGCACGGCCGCAATCATTAGGCCCGCCGGGCCGAAGTAGCTGACCAGGAACGCAAATCCTGGAAAGGGTACGTATGGCAGAATCGAGTTCCTAAGAATGTAGTTGTCTGTATCGTCATATATAAACGATGGCAAGATGCTGATGCCATACCGGAATGACTCCGCGTCGACCGGGAAGTACTCAATAGCAATGGAGTTCACAATAATCGAGAAGTTGGTCATGTAGTTGAACGCGTAGGATACTGCCTCGAAAGGGATCTGTTCCGGGTTCGCTACCCGAGCCGCTACTTGCACCATGCCGCCAAGTGAGTCTGGCCTCAAAGAGATCAACACAACCAGTAGCCAGGCGCTAAATGCACCGAGCAGACCATGCAGCAATACGTTTTTGTTGCCGATTACAAACCTGTCAATCACAACGAAGAGAAGTAGCGCAACCGGTGCCTGACGCTCTCCCAAGCTCGCAAACGACACGACCAGAATCGTCAAGCAAACGTATTTCAGCGACCTGTTCCTGATGGTTGGAATCGCCAGCGCCGAGAACCAGAACAAGGTGTCTGCGAACACCATTGCCCTTTGCCAAGTATAGTTGGCGTTGAATGAATCACGATCGATAATATCGTCGAGAGGTGCGGCGGCCAGCACAAAGACTGTCGGCAACAAAGCGAGGATCAGCTTCGCGGCCTCGGCTGGAGTACCTTGCCTGGATGAATTTCGGCCGACAGAGGATGCTTGCCCGGCCCCGGCGCCAAGACGATTGGCAAGAGTACCTGCTGCCACCGGCGGTATTAGGAAACATGCGAAGCGTTTGCCCGCATAGGCCGACAGGAAGAACAGCCCGATCAGTGTCAGTGTACTGAGATACAGGTGCCTCTCGCCGCCGTGATACGGGTAGATCGGCACGTTGTAACCGAAATCGAATACTTCCGTAGAAAGCACGAAATACGATATCAGCGCTACCGGTACAGACATGTAAAGGATTGCTCCGGACCGGCGGCCGGCAAGCATTACAAGTAGACAGAGCAAGAAGACTGCGGTCAAGACCGGCAATGAGCTCATGCCGCTAACTGCCGCTTCGCGCCGATAGCACTATGCTCCTGCCAGCGCCACAATCTTTTGATATATCTCTCGGCACTCGTCCAGCATATCCTGATCCAGAATGGCAATGTACTTGTGTTTCTGCTTCTCCTTGTATTCGGAATAGAGATTCCTGTCACCACCTTCTCGCTTGTCGGAATCCAGGGCTTCCAATGCGAATCTGGCCGCATCCGCAATAGTTGCGTCCGCTGGCACCGGCTCACCAAACGCTCGCGATGCCGCGGTTACCAGGTGCAGTGGGTCTTTAATCATCCTTTCGAACACGACAAATTCCAGAGAGTCCTGCTGCTGCAGCACGTAGGAGTAGTAGTCGCGGTATCCATGCAGATCGAAGGACAACGCGGTGGACAGGCTCTCTTTCTCGCCGTCGACGCGCCGCACCAAGCTCGACAGGATGGCCTGCTCAGGATTGCGGATCAATGCGATCGTCGGAACACTGAACTTCTGTGCCTGGCGCAGTGCGGCAACTGCATGAAGATTGGTTACGATCCTCTTCTCCCGGTATATCTTCCGCAGTATCAATGACGCGAACGTGTTTCCGCTCCTTTGAAAACCGTCGACGTGCAAATCGGTATCCCTGTCAGGGAGCTTCACTTTGTATCCATTTCGTGCGAACAGCCATATCCTGTATGGAATCGCGTGTGATCTCACTAACCGCCTCGCCAAGTGACGCATGGAATGCTAACCCTCAATTCTTGTTCGATGTTGCGCCATGTCGCATTCCTTTCTCAGAAGGAACCAAGCCTGAAGAAAAATCAACAGATAGTGAATCGACAACAACGCTGAGAATACCGCCAGTACCGCGTGGATTTCCAGATAGAGAACTGCGCCTACGCCGAAAGGCAGCGCGGTTAGGAATGCTTGGCGAGAGTAGATCCAGATGTAGCTCTTCTGTGACCCTACGACATTGAATACCTGCGTTATAGGCGACGCAAGAAACTGGAAGACGAGAAACGGCGACATGATCGACGCAAGCTGCCCGGCGACGGACCACTTGGCGCCGAAAACGAACACGAAGATCGCGGGTCCGAACAACAGGATCACTGCCGCGATCGGCAATCCGACACTGACCATCAAAGTGGAGACCCTCACAGTCAATTCTCGAATATCCCTGACATTCGCCTTGCCCAGTGAGGAGATCTCTGCATAGTAAGCGCGTCCCATCGTGTATCCGAGTAGATTCATGGGCAACAGCAGCGCCATCATTGCCAGACCCAGTTGCCCGGTCGTAGCAGCGTCGAACATCGCCGCAGTGAACAGCGGCGGCGCCTGCATCGAAAATATGAGCAAGAACTGCGACGGCAAGCGGAACAATGGAAATTCGAGGTATCGAAGAGAAACGGCCCGGATTCGTTTCAGTCGCACATATCGAGCCAAACGCCGGAAGTCCCAAAAGTAGCAAGTCAGCAGCCTGCAAGCACCCACCGCGTGTCCCACAACTTGGCCGACGAGCAGGCCCAGTGGCCTGATAGCCAGGAGGCCAAGCCCCACCCGCAGAGCTTCTGCGGAACCGGACTGGAGCACTTGGCTGCGCGCAATTACCGTGTAGTCCCTGCGCCTTGTTGCCCAAAGCGTCAGCATTTCGAACGTTCCGGCGCAGAGACCACCCACAACGACCAGCCAGAGCCAAGGGACCAGCACGCCCATAGACAGCGTTGCCAGCAACGCAGGCCCGGCAATCCAAATCAGTGTTCCCAGGACCAGCGACACCGCGATCAATAACAGAACACTTAGCGCGACGACGTTTATCGCAACTGCATCACGCCGCGGCAATGGAATTGCGATAACGTATCGCAACGCCAACAGTGGCGCAACGACCAGCACAAGAGAGGTAAATACTGCCAGTACACCGTAGTCATCCGGCGAATAGATCCGAGTCAGAATCGGTATGGACAATATGCCGATCAACCGCGCAGCGCCCGCACCCTTGGCGAGCGTAATCATGCCACGGACGACACCGCCACTTGGACTATCTAGAAGACGGCGAACTGGACTTGTCACTATCGCGCAATTGACTCAGGCGGTCGAAGAATCGCTCAGGAAATCGGCGTAAGCTCTTCGCAGACCGTCTTTCAATTCTGTCCGGGGACACCAACCCGACCGCATTAGCCGACCGCTGTCCATCAACTCGCGCGGGGCGCCGTCAGGCTTGCTCAAGTCGAACTCGAAAGCGTACGGTTCGTTCGTCGGCCCTAGCTGACCCGTCAGCAAATCACGTTCCCGGAAGCTGCGGACATCTGCCTGCACAGTCAGGTTCAGTTCATCGCGAGTTCGGAGCACCATCCGCTCACTTGGAGTGTCTTGAGAAAGCAACGCTCGAACGATTGCGGAGCCGACCATCCCTTGATGACCGGCAAAACAAACCTTGGGTGGATCGACGCTCATGTCCTACTCGTGATAGTCGTATGCCGGAAACCCGTGATGCTTAACCAGCTCATCGCGTTGCGCGGATTTCAAGTCCTCGCTTACCATTTCGGCTACCAGTTCCTCAAAAGAGATCTTCGGAGTCCAGCCGAGCTTCTCTCGCGCCTTCGACGGATCGCCAAGCAACGTCTCGACTTCAGTTGGCCGATAGTACCTGGGGTCTACTCGAACGATTTCCTGGCCATCGAAGGTCCCTACTTCGCCTTTGCCATCGCCTTGCCATTCGATCTGTATATCCAGCTCCTTTGAAGCAGCATCAACAAATTCTCGAACGCTGTGTTGAACACCCGTAGCTATTACGAAGTCCTCCGGTTCGTCCTGCTGTAACATGAGCCATTGCATTTCCACGTAGTCTTTCGCATGGCCCCAATCGCGCTTCGCGTTCAGATTGCCAAGATAAAGGCAGTCCTGGAGTCCGAGCTTGATCCTCGCCAGCGCCCGCGTGATCTTCCTCGTTACGAAAGTCTCACCGCGGACTGGCGATTCATGATTGAAGAGAATACCGTTGCAGGCAAACATTCCGTAAGCTTCCCGGTAGTTTACGGCGATCCAATAGGCATACAATTTCGCCACCGCGTAGGGGCTTCGCGGGTAGAACGGCGTTGTTTCCGATTGGGGAGTCTCCTGAACCAGGCCGTACAACTCTGACGTCGACGCCTGGTAGAACCGCGTTTTCGACTCCAGGCCGAGGATTCGGATCGCCTCCAAAACCCGCAACGCGCCGAGAGCATCAGAGTTCGCCGTATACTCCGGCTCCTCGAAGCTGACCGCGACGTGACTTTGCGCGGCGAGATTGTATATTTCGTCCGGATGCACCTGCTGAATAATTCGGATCAGACTGGTGCTGTCCGTAAGATCACCATGATGCAGAATGAAGCGCCTGTCTATTTCGTGCGGGTCCTGATACAGATGATCGATGCGATCCGTATTGAACAATGAGGTACGGCGCTTTACGCCATGCACTTCGTATCCCTTGTCAAGCAGAAACTCAGCAAGGTAGGCGCCGTCCTGGCCAGTGATGCCGGTGATAAGTGCTTTCTTCATTTGACAAATCCACAATCCAAAATTGGTGTTTCGGTCCCGCGGCTGGGGACAACCAGGCACCGAAACGTCGCCGGGTCAGGCCTCTGTGCCTTTCGAGTTCTCTGGCGAGGCTCCCAGATAGTGCGAAGCAAGAACGTACAGCAACGCTAAGGCGCTTCCCAGAATTGTAAAGAACAGAACGATTAGGATACGTCGCGGCCGATACGCATCCTTCGGCGGCACTGCCGGGTCGATAACCCGAAATGCAAACTCCTCGTTGCCGCGCGCGAGCATCATCTTCTGGAGTTCGGTTTCCAAGAGCCTGCCAATCGACTGTTGAAGTGTTACAACATTTGTCTTCGCAAGCTCGGCTCGCAAATACTCTATATTCGCCTCAGCCTCGGCCAGAGCGTCCTGTCGCAAGTCGCGGTTGAGTCGTCGCGCGAGCTCATTTGCCCACGCCGAAGCTACATTGGGATCGGTCCAGGCAATGCCAAGAGTAACAAGACCGGTCTGGCGTTCGTCTCGAACGCTCAAGACTTCGTCGTGAAAGAACTCCACACCATCTCGTATGTCCGGCCATCGATCGGGATCGTCACCCTTCCACGATTTCTCGATTTCGTCCCACTCATCGGTGAGTAACACCGGCAGCAGACTCTGTTCTTCAATGAACTTGCGAGCGAACGACCTCGACTTGAGGGACGCCAATGGTTCAATCGAGTCATTGTCGCCGACGCTGACTCCCGCGAGCGCGGCCAGGCTGCCGAGATCACCGCCCAATGCTGGCACTCCCGAATCCTTGGCAGGGGCCAGCAGTACTTCCGCCTGATACCATTTCGACGCAGTAACGGCGTAAATTCCTGAAATAGTCAGAAATGCAATCGCCGTGCCGACAATAATCCAACGACCTTTCCAGCTAACCCGGAGCAGTTCGAACAAATCGATGGAATCGTCGCTTGCGTACTTGCTCATTCGAACGACCGGACAGCTGCTATGGCTATCGCCCCTTGGTACAGGATCTGAGTGACGCTACTCCAGAAGGTGAGGGGCCGCACGCTATCAGTGTCCAAAGGAACGACAATCGTGTCTCCCGGCCGGATTTCAAACCGTTTTCCCCGCCCCAGCCATTTTGAGTCTCTCTTCGCGATCACCGAACCGTTTGCACGCACGACGTAGATTCGTCTTTTGTCGGCGCGACGCGTCAACCCGCCACTCAGGCTTATGTAGTCGTCGCGTGAGAGACGCTCGTCGTACAAATGCGAGGTGTTCCGCTGAATCTCGCCCAGAACTGTAACGACCTGTGGGCGTTTCGGAACGAGCAACGTGTCTCCATCCCGTAGTTCGAGCTCGTCGGAAGTTAGGTGGCTCGCGTCGATCACGAGGCGACCTGTCGCTTCCGTTGTCCGGAGCTGGTTGAGCAACTCGCGTCCTGTCGTCAGCGCATCAGATCCCCCGGTCTCTGCCATTTGCAGTGACATTGTCGTCAGGTCTGACTCCATACGGCGAGCAAGCATCTGGATCTGCTCCTGCTCCTGCTCCTTCAGGCGTTCCCGAAGGAACACGGACCCTTCCGGATAGGCCACTTCGGTCAAACCGCCTGCCCTTTCGAGAACCTGGCGCAGCGACTCGCCGCGACTGACTCGGTACTCCCCTGGAAAGCGAACTTCACCGTCCAGTGTCACGGTCCATGTCGTATTCCACTCGGGCTTTCTGTTGATGCGCACGTAATCATACGCAGACAACAGAAGGTCGGCTTCATGAACACCAGCGAGCGAACGCGACAAGTCGACGACCCGAGTTTCAGTCACGCGCACCTCGCCCGACCCAATCGAATACCTCGCAAGCTCCGCTTCGAGAGAGTACGCTTCTTCCGCCAGTCCGCCGCCTGCGCGGATCAGGTCGCTCACACGCATCTCCGGCTCCAGCGGGTAAATGCCGGGTGCCCGAACATTGCCTCCGATCTGAACCTGCAATGCCGGGTGCTCATGCGTCGCCTGCCGCTGCAGTTCCTCGACGATTGGCGTCACTACACGTTGGCGTCTGCCGCAAACATCGAACTGGTCGCCAGGGACCGGGTGTTCGTGTTCAGCGAGGAGCTCGGACGCCAACGTG
>JANQGP010000272.1 GCA_028277265.1 Woeseiaceae bacterium
TTGCCGATCTCGGCCGCGCCGGCATCGACATAGCTCAGCTCGCCGTACCACCGCGGCTTGAACCGGTAACCGAGGCGCACCTTGAAGCCGTTGCTGGAATCGTCGACCGTGCGCCAGCCGTTCGACTCGCCTTCCGGGTCCGCGACCGACATACCGAAACCGACACCGACGTGCCAGGGCAAGTCGCCGCCATCCCCGGCACCGGCAACGCCGAGCGGCATCACGATCAGCACCACCGCCAAGGGCAGTACCGATCCGGCCAGCCGGCGGGCGCGGAAAGCCACTGCGACGATCAACATTGCCAGCGGCAGCCACAATGTCGAACCGCCACCGCGTACCGCCGTCTCCAGCGGGCCGTCATTCTGCAGGCGGTCGTTGACCCCGTCATTGTCGAAGTCTCCGTTTTCGTCACCATCGGCAACACCGTCGTTGTCGCTGTCGTTATCGCGGAAGTCGGCAACGCCGTCACCGTCCGTATCGACCGGCACCATATCGACGGGCACCTGGTCGGCGAGACCGTCGCCGTTGCTGTCCGTGACGTCGTCCAGGACACCGTCGCGGTCATTGTCGAGACTGTCGTTCCCGATACCCTCCGTGCTGTCCGGCAGGCCGTCATTGTCCGAGTCCGGGTCGAGCCGGTCGACGACGCCGTCGCCGTCGGTATCGACGTCGGCACCGTTGTCGGTTTCCTGCACGTCGGGAATGCCGTCGTTGTCGTCATCGAGGTCGACGGCATCCGGCACCATGTCGCCGTCGGCGTCGCTTCCCGATCCGTGTCTCGTCGGGTCGTCGTCGACGACGTCCGCGATGCCGTCCCCGTCCACGTCTTCCGCGCTGCCGGGATCGATCTGGCCGTCGCCGTCACCGTCGAAGCCCGACGCGTCGCCGCCGGCGATGTCGTTGGTGCCGTCATCGTCGCTATCCGGGTCGATGAAGTCCGGCCCGTCGATACCGTCCGTATTGGGCGGTGTATCGGTGATCGCTCCATTGTCGACCAGTCCGTCCTCGTCATCGTCGGGCAGGCCGCCTTCAACGGTATCGAGGAGGCCGTCGTTGTCGCTGTCGAGGTCGAGGTAGTTCGGCACACCGTCGCCGTCGAAGTCCGCAGCCGCCACCGTATCGTCTACGCCATCGCCGTTGGTATCCGCGCCGCCCGTCCGGTCGACGTCGAAGTCGTCGTCGATACCATCGCCGTCCGTATCGTTGCCGCTCGTGCGTCCTTCCGCGAGATCGGAAATGCCGTCGTTGTCGGCGTCCGGGTCACGATAGTCGGCCACGCCGTCACCGTCGGTGTCGGCACCCGGGCCGCCGGGCACGTCATTGGCCTCGATGGCATCCGGAATCCGATCGTTGTCGCTGTCCCTGTCGCGGTAGTCGGCGATGCCGTCGCCATCGCTGTCGGTCGGCGCACGGGCATCGTCGATGCCGTCATTGTCTGCGTCCGTACCGCCCGTCTGGTCGACGTCGAGCGCGTCGTCGATACCGTCGGCATCCGCGTCGCTGCCTGCCAGCGCCGGCGACATGTCGTCTTCGAGCGCATCGGGAATACCGTCGTTGTCGCTGTCGTCATCCCGGTAGTCCGGAATGCCGTCGTTGTCGGTATCGCCGCTGCCTTCGATGATGTCGGCGATACCGTCGGCATCGGTGTCGACGTCGAGGTGGTCGGGCACGCCGTCGCCGTCGATATCCGAGGGCTCGAGCGCATCGTCGATACCGTTGCCGTTGTCGTCGGTGCCGCCTGTCTGGTCGACGTCGAGCACGTCGTCGATACCGTCGCCGTCGACGTCGTTGCCGCTAAGCGGCGGTACGCGAACCTCTTCGTCAGCGTCCGGAATACCGTCGTTGTCGGAATCCGTGTCCATGAAGTCCGGCGTGCCGTCTCCATCCGTGTCACCGACGCCTTCGACTGCATCGGGAATACCGTCATCGTCGCTGTCGAGATCGATCACGAAATCGATGTCGACGACGCGAAGGTTGCCGGATCCGTCATCGATCTCCGCCGTGTACGTGTAACTGCCTTCTGGAATCGCCGTTGTCGGCGTACAGGCCCAGGCGTTGTCCGGTGAGCCCGCCTCGACCGTCGCCGTGCAGACCACGTTGCCGAGTTCGTCACGAATCGTGACGATGCTGCCGCCGGGTTGGTCGGTTGTGCCGCTGAACGGCGGGAATACATTGTTCGTCGTACCGACCGGGTTGACGCTGAGCTCCGGGAGCCCCTGGTCGAGCGTGACGGCGGCCGTCGCGGTGGTCGCGGCGTTGCCGGCCGCATCGGACACGTCGGCAGAGATCGTAATCGAACCGTCACCGAGGCTCGACAGGTCCGCCGGCGACGCCGTCCAGTTTCCGCCGTTGACCGTACCCTCGACGACGACATCGGCATTCACGCCGTCGCTGAAGGTCACCGTGACGGTCTGACCGTCCTCGGCATCCGTCGTACCGCTGACGACCACCGCCCCCAGCTCGGCGAGGCTGACGACGCCGTCACCGCCGCTGCCGTCGTCGGTGATCGCGATTGCCGGCGCGCCGGTGTCCTTGTCGGACAGCTGGCTCGCACTGCCGACGTTGCCCGCTGCGTCGGTCTGGCTCGCGTCGACCTGCAGGACGTCATCGCCGTCCGCAATGGCGCTGACGTCGAAGGTCGCGGACCACGCGCCGCCCGTGCAGGCGACATCCTGTGATGCCGGCGTCGCACCGACGATACCGGCTGTCACGTCGCCTTCCGCAGATTCACACGCGCCGCCCGCGACATAGGCCGTTGCGGTCGCCGCATTTGCTGTCGGCGCGGTCGTTATCGTTACGGTCGGCGCGGTCGTGTCGATCGTGATCTCATCGCTGGTCGCGTCGTTCGTCGTGTTTCCGGCTGCGTCGCTGCTGGCAACGCCGACGTCGTTGACGCCGTTGACGTTCGGATCGAACGTGCCGGCGTCCGGCGCTGCCGCACCGGTATCCAGCGTCCACAGGCCCGAACCGTCCGCGGTGACCGTGTAGGTTGCGCCGCCGAAGACAATTGAATTGCTCGAGCCCGGCTCGGCCGTACCCGTGATCGCCGGCGCAGGATCGCCGGTCACGAGCACGTCGACCGTCGGCGCCACAGGTGCCGTCGTATCGATGACGAGTTCGTCCGTCGTGACGTCGATGCTCGTGTTGCCGGCGCCGTCGGTGACGCTCGCCGTCACCGGATTCGAGCCGTTCGTGTTGGGATTGAAAGCGCCGCTGTCGGGGGTCGCGGAACCGGTATCGAGCGTCCATTGCCCGGCGCCGTCGGCCACTACCGTGTAAACGGCGCCACCGACGGATACGGTGACGGTCGCACCTGCGTCGGCGGTACCCGTAATCACCGGCGTCGTGTCGTTGGTTACCTGAGCGTCGACGGTTGGCGTGCCCGGCGGCGTGGCGTCCTTGTCGGCCTGCACGGTCGTCGCGTTACCGGTATTGCCCAGCGCATCGGTCTGGCTCGCATCAATGACGATCGCGTTCGTGCCGTCGGCGATCCCCGATACGTCGAATCCGGACGCCGACCAGGTGCCGCCCGAGCAGGGGACGGAGAGCGTCGGCGGGCTTGCGCCGGCGACCGCGACGGTGACGGCGCCATCGCCGTCGGTACACGTACCCGACACCGCGTAGTTGTCTTCGTTGGCGGCGTTGACGACACCCGCCGTATCGATCGTCACCACCGGCGCGGTCGCATCGATAATGAGTTCGCTGCCGGTAACGTCCACCGAACTGTTGCCGGCCGCGTCCGTGCTCGTCACGACGACCTCGTTCGTGACGCTGCCGTCCGTGTTGGGATTGAACGCGCCGCTTTCGGGCGTCACGGCGCCGGTATCGAGCGACCATGTGCCGTCGCCCTCAGCGACAACCTCGAACGTCGCGCCGCCCACGACGACGGTAACGGTCGAGTAGGCTTCTGCCGTTCCGGTCAGGGTCGGCGTTGCATCGCTGGTCGTCAGGAAGTCGACGGTCGGCGTAGCCGGCGGCGTCACATCCTGTGGATTCTCGTCCGGCGTCGTGAAGAAGTTCTCGGCATTGCCGTCGAAGGAAAAGCGGCGGCCCGAACCGCCGTTAGCCGTTTCGAGCGTCACGCGAATCGCCGACAACGGCTGAAAATCGAACTCGATGGCAATGTTCGTGTCACCCGGATTGCCGTTGGCCCCGGAAGTGACTTCGAATTGATCGTCAGACGTATCGCCGGGCGTTCCGTTGTCCAGCGTCGTGATGGTCAGATCGGAGCCGAGCCCCGCGGCCTCCAGTGTATAGCTCGCAATCTGCGAGCTCTGCACACGTACGATTTCAAGCGTCGCAGTACCCGAGCCGTTGGAGTCGAGATCCTGGAACAGCCCCTCGGGAATGACCACGATCGGAGTGCTGGTGCCGGTTTCGAAGAAGTTGTAGTCAAGCTCCACGACCTGGCCGGAAGCGGCGTCCAGCCACACTGCGGCATCGTCACCGTCCGTCGTGAAACGCATGCTGTCGCCGCCGCGGTTGTTGCTGATGACCTCGATCACCAGATCGATGCCCGTGCCGTTCAGTATTCCGACGTTCGTCCAGGTGGCCGTCGTACCCACGGATCCGGTATCGGTTCCGTTGCCGTCGACGATGACGGGCGCATCCGTGAAACTGAGTTCGGTTGCGGCGATCGCGGGCGATGTGAACAAGACCAGTTGTGAAACCGCGGCCAGCAAGACGCCACGACAAAAACTCTGCCGATTCTTCAACGTACTTCTCCAGGTTGGCTTGGACACAGACGCGCGGCGACACCGCACGTTGCCCACTGTTCCAGCCGCAAAGCTTCGCCAATCGACGCGAGGTTCACAAGGAAACTGGTCACACACGATACTGTGACGTCGACGCGTAGCGGGGCTCCGTACCTTAAAACGTGAAGCGGCTCACAGATCGGCGGACAGATCGACGCTCAGGTCTGTCGATTCGGCGGCGACCACCTGGGTCTCGTAGTCGCGGCGCTCGCCGCGCACCTCGTCGACCCGGATCCGGTACGAGCCAGGGGAGAGCTCGAAGCTGACAGGGTTGTTCCTGCCGTTGGCGTAGGCTCTGCGCCCGACCACGCTGCGCCCGCCGGCATCGTATACCTGTACGACGGCGTCAATCATCGTCCCGCCGCGCCGGACCCAGACGTTCAACGTACCGCTCGCATACTCGTGCTGCACATCGATACGCTCGTTCCCGGTCACGACGACATCGTCGAAGCGATGCAGGGTATCGCCCTCGAGCTCGACGGACTTCACTTCGATGGCATACGTTCCGGCCGGCACGGTCAGCACTCGCGGGTTGCTTGTCGCTGCCAGATAGGTACGGCCCGCCGCGACCTGCTTGCCGTCGGCGTTCGACAGCACGCGCACGGTCGCATCGCTGAGGCTGCCGTTGCGGGTGACGAGCACCGCCACTTCACCCGAGCTGAAATCGAACGACCGTTCCACCGCATTGCCGTCCACGATCTCGAAGTCGAACGCGAACCCGGCATTGCCGCCGATACCGACGGGCGTGACGGTGGCGCGATAGCTGCCGTCTTCGAGCGGAATCCTGCGGGGATTGGTCTCTTCGGACACGTACGTACGGCCACCGGCGACCCAGCTACCGGCACCGGCAAGGTGAACCTGCACCGACGCATCCTGCAGCGCGCCGTTCGACATCGCCGTTACGACCAGCCGCCCGTCGGGTATTTCGGGTTTTTCGTAGGCAGTCACGAGCGCGTCCGAGAGCTGGTTGGCATCCTCGACTCCGAGGAACATGCCGCCGCCCGCCTGGGCCGCGCATTCGAGCTGCGTCGTGTCCTCGCCCGCCACGTCGAATCCGATGACGTGCAGGACAAAGGGCAAGCCGCCTTCCCTGGCGGTCCTGACCGCTTCGCAAGGGTCTTTCGAACAGGTCTCCAGGCCGTCGCTGATCAGGATCACGGAGGTCGGCTGCTCGCCTCCGATGAGGCCGAAAGCGGTCTCGAGTGACGCCGTAATCGGCGTCTTGCCTTTGGGCATCACACCGTTGATCGTCGTCTTGAGCTCGCCTTTCCGGAGCGGTCCGACGTCCTGCAGGATTTGAATATCCTCGCAGTCCCCTTCCCGCCGGTGACCGTAGGCGACGAGGCCGACCCGGTTCGTATCGGGCAGCATGTCGATCAAATCGCCGACCGAGCGACGTGCGATGACGATCTTGTTTTCACCGTCGATCTGGCCCCACATCGAGTTCGATGCATCGAGGATCAGGATCAGGTCGGCGGGAGCATCGTGCGTGTCCGCGGATGCCTCGACGGAAAGTACCGCAGCGAAACAGGCCGCAAGAAAGAGATGAGCCAGGGAACGCATGGAAACTCCTGCAACGACGCCGATCAAGTATACCGTCCCTACGGAGTTGTCTCGCGATTGACGGACTGCCAGGCCGCGGACTGCAGCTTGCGCGCGATGTCGGCGTCGAGGCCGGCCGTGTAGTCGAGACCGACGGGCGATTGCCCTTCGAACCGGGCAAAGAACACGCATGCGGCAAGGTAGGTGCCGGCAAGGGTGGGGTGTTTGGCATCCGACGTTCGCAGCAAGATGTCGGGATGCGTCTTGGTCACGAGTTCGAACGCCAGCCCGACCGGAACGACGGCGGCATTTACGGCTTCTCCTGTCTCGAAATACTCTCTCGCCACTGTTTCGATCATCTCCGGGCGTCCTTCGTACGCCCAGGTCATGAACAGAATCGGGTCGGCGCCGACATTTCGAATCATGTCGGAGAGTAT
Organism: Woeseiaceae bacterium; assembly: GCA_028277265.1. Classification (GTDB taxonomy): domain Bacteria; phylum Pseudomonadota; class Gammaproteobacteria; order Steroidobacterales; family Woeseiaceae; genus UBA1847. Next base: position 6,734 of record JANQGP010000272.1, read on the forward strand.
CGCTGCGCTACTGCGGAAAGACCCGACCTTCGTCGGGTCGTAGGCACCGAGACTGTGTCCCTGCAGCACGACGATGTCCCAGGACCCGGCGGCGAGTACCGCGGCAACGGTGCGCGTATGCTCGGCGAGCGTGCCGCCGGACAGGGTGAAGAGACGAACGTTGGCGCCGGTGCCCGCGGCGTCGGCGAGCTCGCGGTAATGCGTATGGATGCCGTTGTTGTAGAAGCTGAAGCTGTTGCCGACGAACAGGATGCGCTGCGGATCTGCGGCGCTCGCCGGCGCCGGCAGCAGCACGGCCAGACAGAAAACGGCGAGGCAAGCGCGAAGCCTGCCCCGCCGTGTGACGTGCAACCTGTTGGTTACAATCTGATCCTCACGTCGACGTAGTAAAACCGACCCCAGTCACGATGCGCGTCGGAGAAGAAGCCGAACGACTCATCTGCGATTGGCGCACGCTCGTCAGTGACGTTGTTGACGCCGAGGCGGACACGCGTGTCAACGTCGGCCACGTCGAAGCTGTAGTCGACCGTCGCGTTGAACGTCGTCATCGCCGGTACTTCCCAAAGCTCTTCGTTGGAGAGAACTTCCTTGAAGCTGCTGATGCGGTAACCCGTCAGGCCGACGCGCCAGTCATTCATGCGCCAGATAGCGCTCGCCGAATGCCGACTCCTCTGGTAACCGTCGAGGCCGAGAAGATCGCCCAGACCCTGTATCGGATAAGTGATGTCCGGATTGGCCGCCTTGGCCTCCTGGATAGCACCTGCAAGATCGCTGGCCCCGATTATCTCGAACTTCTCGTAGAAGGACCCGTTGTAGCGCAGGCTGAAATCGCCGATCGCCGTGTCGAAGTCATAGTAGATACCGACGTCGTAGCCTTCCAGCTCGAACGTCTCGAGGTTCAGGTAGCTGTCGGCGACGAAGTCGACTTCGCCGACCGGACACAGCCCGGCAGCAAGGAAGCCATCGACGAGTTCCTGGTCATCGAGGTCCGGATCATTGCGGACAACCAGCGGGTTGCCCTGCACGTTGCCACAGTTGGCAGTACCGGCCTCGAGGCGCAACACCAGGTCATACAGGATGTGGTTTTCTTCGCCGAAGAGGCCAATCGTGTCGTCCTTGTCGATCGTCCAGTAATCGAAGGTCAGTACCAGGCCGTCAGCCGGTGTGAGCACGAAACCGAGCGACGAGTTTGTCGACTCCTCGGACTTGAGCTCTCTGCTGCCCGTGGCCTGGCGCTGCATGCTGTACGCGCGGTCACACAGCTCGTCCGAACCGTTGTCGGCCAGGTCGTCGGCCAATTGGCAAACCCAGTCATCCCGGGTGTTCGCCCGGGCGACGAATTGCTCGTTGATCGTGATCAGGTTCGGCGCACGGAACGCCGTGGACAGGGAACCGCGGACGAGCAGCGGGTCGAACGGCCGCCAGCCGAAGGCGATCCGGCCCACGGTCGTGTCGCCGACGTCGTCGAAGTTCTCGTAGCGGCCGGCCAGCTGGACGTCGAGCGTCTCGTGCAACGGCAACGCAAACTCCACGAACAGTGAGTGAGTCGTGCGACTGCCACTGCTGTCCGGCGTCGGGCTCGCACCCACGATGTCCGACGTAACCGGATACGTATCGAATCCGTCGGCGGAGCAGCCAAGCGGTTCAGTGACGGGATCGCAGCTGTCGAAGTCACCCTCGATGTCCAAAGTATCGGGCGCGTTGATCGGGTCCGACGCGCGCAGGAAGCGGATCGTCCCGTCAAGACGCGGGTCCCGGTCATCGGAGTAGGTCTCGCGGCGCCACTCGTAGCCCACCAGGAAACCGGCGGGGCCGGCCGGCATCTCGAAGAAGTCCGGATTGGACATCTTGATGTCCCACATCGACAGCGTCGAACGGCCTTTCCGGAACATGCTGACCAGCGCTTGCTCGAGACCCTCGGGGTCGCCGCCCGCGAACGGGTTGTAGGCGGCCGGCGTCGGGTCGTAGAGCGCCTGAGTGATCAGCGTATTGGAAACGCGGTTGCTGGTGAAATCGTCACGCGTCGCCTCGGACCAGACGGCGGCCGACTCCCAGTCCCAGTCGCCTCTCGTGCCGCGCAGCCCGGCCAGCAATCGCGTCGACTGACCGTCGTTGTCGACGTTGCGCGGCGCCTCCGTGAACCGGTTCAGATCGTAGCGCACGTCGTAGCCTTCGTCCGGGACGTCCGCGTAGATCTCGCCCGTCGGGTCCGGGAAGCGGTTCGGGTTCGGCTGGCCGTCGATCGTCGCGCGGCCCAGCGGATTGTAGTAATTGGACGCACCGACCCTGAGGACTACGGAACCGAGGTCGCCGATCGCAGAATTGACCTTGTTGGTGGACGAATCGTAGAAGTAAAACTCGCCGAAGGCCTCGAGGCTGTCGCTTATCTCGTGGTTGAGATAGCCGTAGATCATGGTCCGCTCGAGCTCGGACAACAGGTCTCGGCCTTGAGCATTGAAGTCGTGACGAACTCCCCTGGCGCTGCTGTCCTCGCGCGAACAGATACCGGTGCTCGGAATGGTGTAGAACGTGCCGGCACACTGCGGATCGTTGGCCGGGAACATTTCGAACTCACCGGCGCTGTCGGTCACGTCGAATTCGCGCAGGCTGTGGGTGCTGCCGAGCGAGGGAATGACGTCGAACCGCGGGTACGCGCCACTCGCGGAGTCGTTCCTGAAAATAGTGCTTTCATCGTCACTGTCGGGAATGCCGTCGGGCCCGTCGACCGAGAACGGGTGACCGACCGGGAACCGCGGGCGGAAGTCCGAAGTGGCCCAGCGCGAATCATCCCGCGAGTTGACACGGTCCCGGCTGTAATACCGGGCGAATACGCCGACGTGAGTTGCGCCGCCGTTGAAGCTGTCGCCCCACTCGATGGCGAACGACTCGTCGTCGCGCGGCAGGTTATCGTAGCTCGCGAACCTCGCCCGTATCGTCAGGCCTTCGAAGTCGTCCCGCATGACGTTGTTGACGACGCCGGCCACGGCATCGGCACCGTAAATGGCCGACGCGCCGTCGCGCAATACCTCGGTCTGTCTGAGGCCGTAGACCGGGATATGCCGCGAATTCACGGAGTTGACCGGGACGAAAGCCCCGCCGACCTCTTCGGTCTGGTAGGTCGCCATGTTGACGAGACGACGCCCGTTGAGAAGGGTCAGCGTATTGCCCGTGCCCATGTTGCGCAGGTTGATGGCGCCGGCGTCGCCGCGTGCCGCATTGACGCTGCCGGCCGTGTCGGTCTCGTTGAAGAAGTTCTGGCCGATCTCGGGAATCGAATCCAGCAGCTCTTCACCCGACTCGATCCCGAGCAGTTCAATATCCTCGGCAGTGAAGACGGAAACGGCCAGCGCCTCGTTGATCCTGGCACCCTTGATCTGGGAGCCCGTCACCGTGATTTCGTCGATGGCCTCTTCGTCTTCTTCGTCCTGGGCGACCGCCGCCCCCGATACCGCCAGCATCGCGATCATCGCCGGAAGGACGCCACCCCGGACGATGCGGATGGACCGGTTTTCTGTTCTTTTCATTGCTCTCCCCCGAAAGGATTCGCTTGCTGCCCCGCGCAGCAACCTCTCAAAACTAGCAATCCCGGTCTGACGAGGCCAATAGCATGGCTTCCGGGGCCCATAACTCCTGTCTATAGCTTCATTCCGGCCTCGTCCTGAATTGCACGTGGGTCCCGAACGCGTCCATCGTAGCCGGATCGCCGGCATTCAGCCAGGGCGTGCGCCATTCGGTCCACACGAGGTCATCGAGCCGCACGCGCCCGCCGCGCACCGGACTCGACGCGTCGGCGATGTCGATCAGCAGCCGCACGGACCGCGTGGAAATGCGCGGCTGGACGAAATCGATCGCGAAGTCGTGCCATCCGGCGGCCTTGACCCGAAGCGCGCCGACGACCTTTTGTGGACCGGCTTCCAGCGCCACGTCGAGGGAATCGTTGAGCCTGCGCCGTTGCAGCACGAACTGCAGTTTGACGGGCCCCTCGGTATAGACGCGCCCGCTCAGGGTCGTCGGGTTCGACGCTGCGAAGACCCGGTCGAAGACACGCATGCCCGTGCGAACCTGAGCGCCCGGCTCGAGGACGACCTGCAGGTGCCGCGATTCTCCCGATTCGATCGACACGTGCTCGCCGAGCAGCCATGCCCGGTCGTGAGTGCCGAAAAGGCCCGAATACTCGAAGTCGCCCCGACTCAGGATGTCGGTACCGAGGCGATAGGCGGTGTCGCTGCCGCTGAATCTCACGGGACTCGCGGGGGACACGCCAAGACGACGCAGCGGAACCGGCTTGCTACCCGGCCGCGCACCGTCGAGATCGATGTCCGCGGCATCGTTCGCTGCGCAACGTTCGACTACGGCGTGACGGCCGTTGGCGCGCAGGCAGGTACCGAAAGGCCGTGACAACCGCGCCAGCCGGTGCAGGATCGAATCGCGTATCGCATCGGTCGCGGGGGTCGGCACGTAGCCGTTGACGTGCATCGGCACGACTTCGGCCCGGTGCAGCCGGTCGCCGTCCATCCAGACGTACAGGAGCATGCTGAGTTGCGTCCCGTAGATGTACTGATCGAACAGGAAGTTTCCCATCGAGTAGGCGATCAGGCGGTCTTCGAAAATTTCGAGCCCCTGCAGGACATGGGCGTGGTGCCCGATCGCGACGTCGGCGCCGTCTTCGATGGCCTGCCGCAGTCGCGTGCGTTCACTGAGCGCCGGCATGCCGGCGTATTCGAGCCCGCTGTGATACTGGATGACGGTCGGCGTCGTCGCCGGCAGCGTCGCCACGTCCTCGGCGAACACGCGGCTGCCTCCGAGAGCCGCACCGCCTTTGTCGCCTTCCGCAACCTGGTTGGGCGAAAACGTGCCCGCCCAGCCGACATAGCTCAGGAAGCCGAAGGGCGCGCCGTCAACGTCGGCGACATGGGCGGCACGTGCACTTGCTTCGTCGAAGCCCGCACCCGAGTACCCGAGACCGGTTTGCCGCAACGCCTCGAACGTCGTCTCGAGTCCTTCGCGCTGGTAATCCCAGGTGTGATTGTTGCCGAGTGCAACGTAGTCGAAACCCGCCCACTCGAGCGCATTGGCCAGCTCCGGCGGCGAGTAGAACGTCACCGACTTGGGCAACCGGTCCGTCAGGCTGTGTGCCGACAGCTGGGTCTCGAGGTTCACGCTCGCGTAGTCGGCGAGCTCGACGTACGGGCGGATGATGCCGAGCAGCGCGCGGGCGTCGTCGGCGACGGTATCGCGCCGCGCGAGCACCGGTTCACCGGCCCGCGGCTCGAAGTAACGCCGCGCCAGCATCGCGTCGCCCGTGAAAAGCAGAAGGCGCCGGTCAGCCCGTTTCGCGACGAGCGCGACAGGGCCTACGTCGCGAACGCCGGAGCGCAGGTCGTCCGGGCCCAGCGCGTGGATCGTTGCATAGTGATCCGGGGCGGACAGGCGCACCAGGACCGGCTGACCGGCGTCGACGTCGATCTCGAAGCGGCCGGACGCATCGGCCTCGGCGACCTGCCCCCCCGCCTCGACGGTCGCATCGGGCAGCGCTTTACCCGATTCGTCGACGACGTGCCCGCTTAGCGGGACGGTGCCGGCGTGGATGGCCTGTCCGGCCAGCAGGATTACGAGAGCAAAAATGACACGTGTCTTCATCCGGAAATCATGCCATTAGCCGTCGGCACGCGGGATTCGAATGATGCCTGGGTTCATAGCCCGAGGTTATACTCGACCCAAAAGGGACCGCAATGCGCTTACGTCAGATCGAGGTGTTTCACGCCGTGTATTCGAGCGGGTCGATGACCAACGCGGCCGCGCTGCTCAACGTCTCCCAGCCTTCCGTCTCGAAGGTGCTCGCCCATGCCGAGCAGCAGCTCGGGTACCGGCTGTTCGACCGCGTCAAAGGCAAGCTCATCCCCACGCCCGAGGCGCATCAGTTGTTCAAGCACGTACGCGAGGTTTACGACGACGTCGACCGGCTGCGCCAGGTAGCGTCCAACCTGAAGGCCGCGAGCGCCGGCCGCATTCGCGTTGCGGGCACGCCGGCATTCGGCCTCGAGGTGCTGCCGCTCGCGATCTCGACGTTTCGCGACGAACACCCCGATGTCATCTTCGAGGTCGAGACGCTGCACCTCGATGAAATCAGGGACGCGTTGAACGAGTCCCGCATCGACATCGGGCTCGCATTCGATGCGGCGCAACAACCGGGCATCCGGCGCAAGAAGATCGCCCGCGCGAACTTTCTCGTGCTCGCTCCCGACCGGCGCGCGTTCGGCAACAAGTCGTCTCTCTCAGTCGGCGATCTCAGGGATCGCCCTTTCATCGGCCTGAACAGTCGCGGCCCGCTGGGCAGGGCGCTGTCCGACTACCTCGAAGCTGCCGGGGTGCAGCCGAACATCGTTGCCTGGACGGAGACGTACCACATTGCCAAAGCACTGGCCGCGTCTGGCGCGGGCATTACGATCGCGGACGAAATCACGGCGCATTCGTTGACAGGCGGGAAGGTCGTTACGTATCCGCTCAAGCCGGCAATCCACTTCGATATCACGATGCTGCAGCAGGCCGAGACGCCACTGTCTCTCGCCGCCAAGCGATTCACGCGCCATCTCGGCCAGCTGATCAAGAACCTGCTCGCCGATACCCGTAGCCCATAGCTCGAAGTTATAGGACTACGAACAATGATCATTTGAGGCCGCACGGAGCCGCTGAGTAGTATCGATTGCAGTTTCTGCCTGGTATATCAAATGCGCGTCATCGTCCTTGGTGGAGGTGTGGTTGGCGTCACAACCGCGTTTTACCTGTCCCGGCACGGCTGCGACGTCACGGTCGTCGATCGGGCGTCGCAGGTGGGCGACGGAGCCAGCCATGCCAACGCGGGTCAACTGTCCTACAGCTTTACCGATACGCTGGCCAAGCCCGAGTTCCTCGCCCGGATCCCGGGGCTGGTGCTCGGGCGGGACCGCGGCGTCAAGGTGAGACTGTCTCCGCGGCTGATCGCCTGGGGCGGCCGTTTCGTCGCCCAGTGCACGTCGAGCCAGGCAAAGGCCAACACGATCGCCGTGCTCAAGATCGCGATGCGCTCGGCGGATTTGCTCACCGAGCTGCGCGAGGAACTGCCGTTCGACTTCTGGCACCGCGAGGCGGGCAAGCTCGTCATCCTGAGCACCGAAGACGAGGTCGACGGCGCGCGGGCGAATCTCGAGGTCAAGCGCGAGTACGGTTGCGATGCGGAGTTGCTGACGCGGGACGAGGCGATGACGGTTGAACCCGCGCTCGAACAAATGCGCGGCGACATCGCGGGCGCCGTGTACTCGCGGAGCGACGAGGTCGCGGACTCGCAGTTGTTTTCCGCAGGGCTGCGTGACCTGCTCGAAGCGCAGGGCGCGGTCGAGTTTCGTTTGTCGTCGCGCGCCCGAAAACTCGTCAAGGCCGATGGCCGTTTGCGTGCGGTCGTCGTCGACGACGACACGCTGGAAGCCGATGCGTTCGTCGTCTGCATGGGTGCATGGAGTCACGAGCTCCTCCGTACGGTCGGCATCAACCCGAACATCTTTCCGGTGCGCGGTTACAGCCTGACCCTGCCGCCCGGCGATGCATCGCCCATGGTCAGCGTCACGGCGCTCAGGCATCGCATGGTGTACAGCCGCCTCAACGGCCTGGTGCGAATCGCCGGGTTTGCCGATTTCCGCGGATTCGATACGAGCGCCGATGAGAAACGATCGAAACTCCTGCTCGACCTGGCCCGGCGTTACGCGCCCGAAGCCGCCGACTACGGTGCCGACGATCCCAAAGCCTGGGGAGGGTTCCGTCCGATGACCCCGAACGGCCAGCCGCACGTGGGCCCGACGAGTATCCCGGGGCTGTACCTGAACACGGGCCACGGCATGCTCGGTTGGACACTGGCCTGCGCCACGAGCTACGACGCCGCCAACCTGATAACCAACGTGCATTGAAAAGATGACTGCAATGACGCCACCATTCGTGCGCCTGGCGGTGCCGACCATCGCGCTTCTGCTTGCCGCGTGTGCGGCGACGACCTCGTTTCCCGCCGGCGAAACCTGCCTTGCCCGCGGCTATGCCATTGAAGACGACTTCATTGCAGCCCGGCGCGGCACGTGTACGCGCCTGCCCGGCGGCGGCGTTCGTCTCGAGATTCGCCCCGAGATCAGCGGCAGGATCAATCCGAGTCCGTGGTTTGCCTTCAAGGTCATCCCCGATGGCGCCGCCGAGGCCGTCGTCGAGCTCGTCTATACGAGGCACTCGCACCGTTACTGGCCGAAGATCAGCAACGACGGGTTGAACTGGGATCCGATGGACGAACGCTACGTGACGGCACTGGACGGCGGCAGGTCGGCGCGGATCGTCGTCCCACTCGCATCGGATCCCGTCTGGATAGCGGCACAGGAGATCATTGCTCCCGAAATCCAGGACGCTTGGAATCGCGAGATCTCGGCGGCGGCGGGGGTACCCCTGTCAGTGCTCGGCGAATCGAAGGCCGGCCTGCCGATCCACGTCCTGGACTCGAATCCCGACAGCGAGGACGTGTTGTTTCTCGTGGGACGTCAGCATCCGCCCGAAGTCTCCGGCGCGATCGCGTTTTTCGCCTTTGCTGAAGTCGTATTCGGAAACACCGATCTGGCTCGCGAATTTCGCGAGCGGTTCAGGGTCATCGCGATTCCGTTGCTCAACCCGGACGGCGTCGTCGGCGGTCACTGGCGGCTGAACCTCGGCGGCGTCGACCTGAACCGGGACTGGGGTCCGTTCGAGCAGCCCGAAACGGCCCTGGTCGGCGACCTCCTCGATGAACTCGACGCGTCAGCCGCCCGCATCCGGATGTTCGTGGACTTCCACTCGACGGACAAGAACGTCTTCTACACGCAATTCGATGAAACCGACCCGCCCGGTTTCACGACCCGCTGGCTGTCGGCGGCCGCCCCTCGCATTACGGACTACCGGTTCGGCAAAGAGACGCGGCCGATCACGAACTACAACATTGCCAAAAACTACATGTTCAAGCGTTACGGCATACCGGCCGTGACCTACGAGGTCGGCGACGAGACCGATCGCGGTGCGACGGTGGCCGCCGCGCGTGTCTTCGCCGAAGAGTTGATGCGCACGATGCTGCAGCAGGAGTACTAGCCATTATTCGGTGGCTGCTGCTGGTTCTCGCTGCGGGGCTTTACGCCTGCAACACCAACGAACTTCCGCCGGCCTATGACGTTCTGATCGTCAACGGCACCGTCTACGACGGCTCCGGCAATCCGGCGGCAATACGCAACATCGCTGTCTCGGGCGGGAAGATCGCCGCGATGGACGTTGCCGAAGACGCTGCAGCGAGGACCGTCATTGACGCGCGTGGCCTGCTCGTCATGCCCGGTTTCATCGATCCGCACACGCATGCACCGGTCAGAGGTTCCTACGTGACGGCTCACCGCAACTTCCTCACGCAGGGCGTAACGACCGTGATCGTGGGGAGCGACGGCGCCGGCGTCGACGA
>JANQGP010000286.1 GCA_028277265.1 Woeseiaceae bacterium
GACTCGCATTGTTGGCCATCGCGTACGACGGCAAAATCTCATCGGGACGTCCCGGCAGCAAGTGGGTACGTTTCGGGTCGAGGTCGCACTGCTCGATGAGGGCGTCGAGTGCCTGACGATGCTCCTTGCGGATCTTCATGTCGAGATCCCGGACCGACAGCTTGACGGGTTTGAACGACCATGTCGCGCGAGCACCGATTTCCTTGATGCTCTGATAGGTGTGGACGACATCCAGCCTGCCGCCGAACTGCGTCGCGAGATCGCGTGCGCGCTCGATGATACGCTGGTCGAGATGGGCAGGTTTGTCGCGCGAATGAACCGGATCGACGGCCGCAACGACGAGAGGCTTGCCTTTCCACTCGCCGGATTTGACGAACCAGAGCGGGTATTCGAGTTCGCGAATCAGGTCCCAATCGGTATCCCGTAGCGATGCGCGCTCGGACGGGTTGGGGGTGTGCGTGCCTTTCACGACGAATGCGGGGTTGCGTGCGGCGGCCTCTCGCCGGACCAGGTTGGCGACATGGCGGTCGGTAGAGCGGCTGACCTCGACCGAGACGCCCTGGGACTCGATGTCCGCCACTATTTTGTCGAGCGACTCGTCCTGCTGGACATGAATCGTTTCCGCAATGCGTTGCGACTCGAGCAGGTAGACGTAGCTTTCGCCGAGATAGTCCGTGACCGGGTCACAGACGAGCAGGTGCAGCTTGTTGTTACCTGCCTTGGCCAACCAGATTGCCCGGGCGACAACCTCTTTCGGGCAATTATCAAACTCGACAACGCACAGGATGCCGGTCATGTTTCACCTCCTTTCACCGTCCTGCAGTGATGGTATCCCTGCACCGTACCGCGCGCACTTCGTAGTTCTACGAATTCACGTATCCGAATCCGTGCATCAGAAGACGCCGGTGTGCATCAAACGTAACGCCGTTACCGAAACAAACAGGCGAAACGCGATCCGGAAGGCTCGTTCCGAGATCCGGTCGATCAGCAGTTTTCCCACCCACGTGCCGGCGAACGCAACGAGCACGGACAGTGCGATGACGACGACATAGGGCCGGTAGTCGAATCCATTCACCGCGTAACCGGTGATCTTGAAGATCGCCATGCCGGTCAGCGCCGCGCCCATCGTACCCACGACCTCGCGCCGCCGCAGGCCGGCCTGCAGGATGACTGCGTGCAACAATGCACCGTAGGCGAACAAGGTCGACAGGAACGAATGCACGAAGCCGACGATTCCCCACGGGTGAGCAATGCGCGGCCGCCAGCTGACGGCCGGCAGCCAGATCGCGATGAGCATCAGCACGCCCACGGCGATTGCGATGACCCGTTCGGGCAGCTCGACGTAGAGTCGCGATGCGATCGCAACCGCGATGAAGCTGCCGACCAGAAACGGTCCCGCGATATGCCATCTGATGTGTTCTCGAAACACGACGACTCGCGATGCCGTTGAACCAACCAGCAGCGTGGAGTGAATCGGCACGATCGCACTGACCGGAAGCACCGCGCTCGCCACGGCCAGCACGATCATGGCGCCGCCATTGGCGAACGCGGCGTTGCATACGGCGGCGGCAAAGCTGCCGATGACGATCACGTATACCGCGTGCTCCGGAATCCCGGCCGTTCCACTCCAATCCATGTCTGCATCCGGTGTCTCCGGCACAAGCGCCGGACGTCGAAACCCGATAATACGGATTCTGGCAGGCGCAGCCGGATTCTCGACGTTCTCAGCTGACCGCGGGAAGGACGTGCCAGGCGATGCTCAGGAAGTGGCAGACGCCACCCGCCAGCACGAAGATGTGCCAGACGGCGTGGTTGAACGGCATGCGGTTTAGCGTATAGAACACCGCCCCGACCGAGTAGCTGATGCCGCCGGCAAGGAGCCAGGCCATGCCGTTGGCGCCGATAGCGCCGGCGATCTGGGGTGCGGCCGCAACCGCCAGCCACCCCATCACGAGGTAGCTCGCCAGCGCGATCTTCGGGAAACGGTGCCGGAACCAGAGCTTCTTGATGATCCCCGCCGTCGCCAGCGCCCAGATCGTGCCGAACAGCCACCATCCCGTGTCCGTGCGCATCGCGACGAGCAGGAACGGCGTGTAGGTGCCCGCAATCAGCAAATAGATTGCGCAATGGTCGAGCAGCCTGAAGATTTCGCGATGGCGCGACGCGTACATCGAGTGATACACGGTCGATGCGAGGAACAACGCGATCAATGTCGCGCCGTAGATCGAACTCGCGGCGATACGCCAGGGATCCGCGGCGTTGATCGACACGTACAGCATCCATGAGAGAGCGGCGATGCTCAGGATGACGCCGATGCCGTGCGTAACCGCGTGGATGACCTCCTCGAGGACGCTGTATTCCATCTGGTCTTCATCAGTCATGGCCGGATGGTAATGCAATCGACCCGCCGGCTATATCGAATTCGCGCCAAATTGATCTTGGCACACAGCGTCCGAACACGGCCTCTACGGGCTGCTAGAATGCGGCAATGCGCCGAATCGCCCTGCTCCTCGTCGTCACAATCGTACTCGCGACCTGTGCCGGCCGGGCACCGCGCGAGAACGTCGTCACGCTGTCGCTCGTTGGCTTCAATGACGTCCACGGCCAGCTCCACGCAAGTGCCGGCCGCGCCGGCCTGGTGTCCCTCTCAGCCTATGTCGAGGCGCTGCGCAACCTTCGCAAGCTGGACGGCGGCGCCGTGCTCCTGATCGACGCGGGCGACATGCTTCACGGCACGCTGGAATCCAACCTCGGGGAAGGTGCGCCGATCATCGCGGCCTACAACTCGCTCGGCGTGGCGGCTGCCGCTATCGGCAATCACGAATTCGACTTCGGCCCGGTGGGTCCGGACGCCATTCCCATGCGACCCGATCAGGATCCGCGCGGTGCGCTCAAGGCGAGGGCCCGCGAGGCGGATTTTCCGCTGCTGGCGGCGAATCTGATCGATGCGTCGACCGGTGAACTCGTCGACTGGGACAACGTGTACCCGTCGGCGATGCTCGATGTCGCCGGGTTTCGCGTCGGCGTTGTCGGCGTCACGTCGATGAATTCGTTGCAGACCACGATCGCCGCCAACGTCCGGGACCTCCGCCTGCGACCGATTGCCGAGGCGGTCGTGCGTGAAGCGACGAAACTGCGCGGCGACGGCGCACACCTCGTGATCGTCCTGGCGCACGCGGGTGGCCGCTGCACGGCGTTCGACGACCCGCGGGACACATCGTCGTGCCGGATGAACGGGGAAATCCTGCGCGTCGCGCGCGAGCTTCCGCCCGGCCTGGTCGATCACATCATGGCCGGGCATGTGCACGATGGCATCGCACACGTCGTCAACGGCATATCGATCACGTCGAGCTACTCGAGCGCCCGTGCGTTCAGCCGGACGGACTTCGTCATGGACCGGTCGAGCGGCGCGATACTGGATAGACGCATATACCCGCCGCAGTTTCCGGACGCCGTGCTCACGCCGTCACTCCGCTACGAGGGCCAGGCATTGCAGGACCATCGTGAAGTCGCGGCCATCGCCGAGGCTGCCCGGGAAGTCGCCGACGACGTGAGACTCGACAAGCTCGGTGTCACGCTGACCGCGGCGTTTCCGGTCGACCGGGACGTCGAATCGGCGCTCAGTAACCTGATGACCGAAGCCATGCTCGACTCCTTCGACGGCGACGTGGCAATTCACAATGTCATCGGTGGCATCCGCAGAGGGCTCCCGGCCGGCGAACTGACGTACGGCGCGATCTATGAAATGTTCCCTTTCGACAATCTCGTAACGATTCACGAGATAAGCGGCGCCACGTTGCGCGAGATCATCGCGCGCAAAGCGGCGACGCAACGCAAGCCGGGATTTGCCGGCATGCGTGTCTTCGTCAATTGCGAAACGCACGGCATGCAGGTGGTAATGCGCCTCGACGGCGGGCGGGAGATTGGCGACGACGACCGTATTCGAGTGATCGCCAACGACTTCCTGGCGCTCGGCGGCGATGACATCCTCACACCGGCGATAGAAGGCGATGGCCTGGCCATCGCCCAGGGTCTGCCGCGAACGCGTGACGCGTTGCTGGCCTGGCTCAGGGAGCGTCCCGGCGAACTCGACCCGGCGGCACTGCGTACCCACGACAGTCCGAAATGGAACGTACCGGCGCCGTTCCCCGAAGACTGCGTGTTGCCCGCCGCAGACTGAGGTCCTAGGCCAGTTCCTCGTCGATCGCCTTCTCGATAAACGAACGAATCGGCCCTTCCATGAGCTTCAGGGCGAAGCCGAGCTGCACGTGAACCTCGATCTCGTCCTCGGCGACCTTGAGGTGGCCGGACACGCCCCGGCCGGTGACCATGAGATTGTCGCCTTGCCAGTTTGAGCGCAGGGACAATTGCGGTCCGATATCGGCCGCGATCCTGTCGGCACGGTTGCGCGCCTCCTCGATACCCAGGTTGTGCCTGCGCCGAATTCTCATTCCCCGAGCCCCGAAAAGCCTTCCGTTTCTAGTGTGAACACCCTAATCCTAGCAGCTAGGATTCAACCATCATAAGGAACCGACCCGCTGGAGACATACGATGGCAGGCAAGAAATCTACCAAGAAACAGACAGATACAGAAGTCCGTGTGAGCGATCTCGCCGGGCAGCTCGAGAACGCATTCGTGGCCGGCCTCGGAGCGCTGGCAGATGCGCGCAAGGAGGGCATAAAGCGCTTCGAATCCCTCGTCAAGGAGGGTGAGAAGTTCCGGCAGAAGACGACCAGCCGGACCGAAGCGCTGATCGACGACGTGCAGGATACGATTCGCGAGATGGCCGACGACGCCCAGTCGAGGGCCTCGGGTCTGCTCGACCAGGTGCGCGGTAAATCCCGTCTCGACAAGCTGCAGAGTGCGTTCGATACACGTGTCGCCGACACGATGGACCGTCTGAACGTGCCGAGCAAGAACGACATCGACGCGATCAACAAGAAGCTCAACCGGATTATCAAGCTTCTCGACGAACAGGGTAAGCCTGCTGCGAAGAAGAAAACCGCCAGCAAGCGTACCGCCAAGAAAAAACCGGCCGCCCGCAAAAAGGCCGCCAGGAAACCGGCCGCCCGCAAAAAGGCCGCCAAGACCTCAAAGAAGACCAGCAAATAGGACATAGCGATG
>JANQGP010000294.1 GCA_028277265.1 Woeseiaceae bacterium
GTTGAGGCAGCGGACGCCGGGCTCATCGCCGAGTGGTTGACGTATCTCAACGACAACGGGCTCGACTATACCCTGAGCTTTCGTGAACTGGCGTCGCGAGCGGACGCGCTCGATGAGACCCGGTTCGGACCCTTCGAGACCAAGTGGCGGCGGCGTACGGGAAACCAGGGCAGGACACCTGCCGAGGTTTCGGCCTTCATGAATTCGGTAAACCCTCTTTTCATTCCGCGGAATCACCGCGTCGAGCAGGCGATCAGCGAAGCGGTTGGCGGCGATCTCACCGTCTTCAACGAGTTGAATACTGTTCTGGCACAACCGTATACCGAACAGCCGGGCCTCTCGGACTATGCGAAAGCACCAAGGCCGCATGAGCGAGTCACGCGCACGTTCTGCGGAACCTAGCGGGGCGTCGCTTGATCGACTAAATCTTGCGCTGCCACCAGGAAACATCGTGCCAGGCATCGTTCTTGTAACCGACTTCGCCAAACGTCCCGATTTCGACGAACCCGCACGCCCGGTGAAGGGCGATGCTCGGGTCGTTCGGCAATGCGATTCCCGCGTAAGCGCAGTGAAATCCGAGCTTTCGAATAGAGTCGAAGAGTGCGGAATAAAGTGCCTTCCCCAGGCCCTGACTACGATAGTGCGGATGAACGTAGACGGATACTTCGACTGAGTATCGATACGCCTCGCGCGCACGGTGCGGCGACGCGTACGCATAGCCGGCCAGTACGCTATCGACGTCCGCGACCAGCCATTCGTGCGTGGCAACGATCGTTTCGATTCGGGTGGCGAAGTCTTCGATTGTCGGAACGGCGAGTTCGAACGACGTCGCGGTCTTCTCGACGATCGGCCTGTAAATATCCAGCATCGCCGCCGCATCGTCCGATCGTGCCTGGCGGATGATCACCGGCTTTCCAGGAATCCCAGGTAATGTCCGGCCGTTTCTGCCGGGTTTTCCAGCATGGGCAAGTGACCTGTGTCCTTCATGATGACCACTTCCGTTTCCGGCAACAGCGGTCGCATCACGTCGATTGAACTGACATCCGTAATGCGATCGTATTCACCCCAGAGAATCAGCGTGGGGGCCTTGATATCCGCCAGAACGGGCTCGAGATTCGAGGAAGTGTCGCTCATCAAGGAGTCGAAAACGGACCGATTGAACGCGCCGTTATTCAGAGCTTGTTTCGCCAACACCCCCTTCACAGGCCAGGGAATAAAAGGCTTCTCATGCGAGGCAAATGCAAGCAGCCGGTCAAAGTCTTCCGGCGACTGCACGATCAGTGGATTGTGCCCGTCGGCCAATGCGCGCCGCATGTCGCTCTCGTCGGGGGCGTCGACGCCGGAGTTGTTGAACAGGGCAAGTGACAGCACGTGCTCCGGGTATTCGTGCGTGTAGAGGGCTGCCAGATGCCCGCCCATGGAGTGTCCGATCACGTGAAACTCTTCGAGGCCGAGTGCCGCTGCGAAGCCTTTCACTCGATGGCGCTGCGGCGGTAACGAGTAATCCCATCCCGGGTGCCGCGCGGATTCACCAAAGCCCGGCAAGTCGGGAGCAATCACCCGGTAAGCACCGGTCAGGGACTTCGAGAACCGCGTCCAGTTGTCCTTGTCGCCGCCAAAACCGTGAAGGAGCAACACGACGTCAGCATCGTTCGGGCCGCCTTCCAGGTAGTGCCAGGTCTCATCGCCGATGACAACGGTCTTGTAACCCAGGCCGCTCATGGCACGTTCTGCGCTTATCCCCAGCTTTGAAGTCTGCCCGGGGAACAGGGCCATCAGGCCGATCAGGCCGGCAGCGATTATCGCCAGATACGCCAGTATTCGCTTCATTGGGTAGAGAATAGCAGTCTGTCGAGGGAACAAAAAAAGGCCGCCCGGAGGCGGCCTTTTCGGTTCGACAGGTTACTGATCAGATCGCCATCGCGTTGCGCAGCTTCCTGATCGCGTTGGCCTCGAGCTGGCGGATGCGTTCGGCCGAAATGCCGTATTCATCGGCAAGCTCGTGCAGCGTCATCTTGTCCTCGGTCAGCCAGCGTGCCTCGATGATATGCCTTGCACGGTCATCGAGGATGTTCAGCGCGGCGGCCATGCGCGTCGTCGCGTCATCGTTGAAATCGGCGGTTTCGACGAGCTTCGCCGGGTCGGAGTCCGGTGCCGGCAGATAGGCAGCCGGCGTAAAATTGCGCTCATCGTCGCCGTCCGGGGCCGGGTCGAAGATGGCGTCGCGCGAATGCAGGCGCTTCTCCATCTCGGTGACTTCCTTTTCGCTGACGCCGAGGTCCTCGGCGACCGCCCTGGTTTCGTCGGCCGACAACCATGCAAGACTCTTCTTTGCCTTGCGCAGGTTGAAGAACAGCTTGCGCTGGGCCTTGGTCGTCGCGACCTTGACGATGCGCCAGTTCTTGAGGACGAATTCGTGAATCTCGGCGCGAATCCAGTGCACGGCGA
>JANQGP010000380.1 GCA_028277265.1 Woeseiaceae bacterium
GCACAACTCGATGCGCTGATGCAGGAACACCGGGGCGGTTCGCTGGTAATCGGAGCCGCGGGCGATATTCACTGGGAGTCACAATGAAGCGCGTGCTGATCGTCATCGCCATCCTTGTCGCGCAGTCGATCCCGGCCGTCGCGGAGTCCCGCGAGAAGGATCTGGATCGTTGGGTGGAACGCGACCTGATTCCTTACGTGCGCCAGCAATTGCTCGTGCATCCGCGTTTCAGGAACGAGACCGTGATGTTCGTTGTCCTTGACGACAACACACCCTCCTCGTCAACCAACGCGCTCGCGCTGTCGATACGCGACCGGCTGCTGGCTGCCGCCGTCGCAACCAGGGGTGTCGCGATCGGCTGGCAACAGGGGCGCAGCGGTACGACGCTCGAATCCACGCCGCAGGATTGCATGCACGACGACGTGCACTACTACATCGGCATTGAACTGCGGCAGAAACTGAGCGGTGCCTACGCCGTCAACGTTCGCGCGCTCGACCTCGAAGATCGCAACTGGGTGACCGGTTTCGGTACGCGCTGGCAAGGCCGTCTCAGTACGAGCCAGCGGCAGGCGATGCGCCAGGAGCGTGTTGACGAGACCTTCCTCGGGGCGCGCGACGTCCCGTTCACGCTGGCGCAGACGGATCTCCTCGCTGCGCACCTCGCACACCAGCTCTCCTGCACGCTCAAGAAACGGGTTCAGGACGACTACGTCGTCTCCGTCGACCTGGTCGAACCGCCGGCCCCGGGGCTCGAGGGCACGGTCCAGCTGATCAGCAACAACCTGGCGAACCGGCAAGCATTGACGCTCAGCGCAGACGCCTCGGCCACGAATGCCGTACTGAGCGGCAAAGCCCACCCGATCGACGGTGCGCTGCACCAGTATTGGGTGACGGTCACGCCGAGCCGCGATTCGGACGAGATTGCGGCGCTCAGCGCAAGCGCTTACGTCGTCCTGCCCGATGCCCGGCAACGTGAAGCCCAACCCGTGGTCGTCGCGCAGACGAACGTCGAACCGGCGCCGAGGGCTGCACCGCCGCCGGTGTCGATTCCCAATGCGGGCAAGGATGCGTTGCTCGCACCGCTGATCATCGCAGCGCCCGGCGGCCACTCGGATTGCGGCATGTACCGGTGTTCGATGCTTCAGACGGAGGCCCGCGTCGATACCGTCGTGTTCTTCATGGAACACCAGGCCAATCACGGTCTCGTGCGTTTCGGCGACTCGCAGTGCCGCAGTCGCACGTCGGCCCGCATCGCGCGCAAAGGCTCGCCGCTTCGTTTCCCCATCGCAGAGACGTCGACGGAGAAACGCAACTGGTCCGAGATCGAGGAGTGGTCGCTCGAGCCCGAACTCGACACCTACTACGCGCTTGCCGTTACCGATGCGAGCGTCGCACGCCGCATCGCGAATCACATGGACAAGCTGCCGCCGCGCTGCGGCGACGCGTTGCGGCCCGGCCTCGAAGACGACCAGCTGCGGGACTGGCTTGCCGGTCTCGCGATACTGACGGCGCGAGCATCCGAGCACGTCGACTGGCGCGCGATCGCGGTCCGGGATGTCTTGTAGGAGACAACGATGATTCGACTGATCGGTATTCTCATGGGCTCCGCCGCCGCGGTGGGGCTGCTCATCGTGATACTCGGTATCCCGGAGTTCTCGGCGCCGGAAGCGGAGTCCGGGGAAAACGGCCGGCCGGCGATCGAACCCGATGTCGTGGCGGCACCAGTCCAACCGCCAGCCGAGCCCGAGCCATCGGCGGATGAAACGGTCCCGAACGAGCCGCTGGCCGTGGAAGCGCCAGCGCCCGAACTGACCGACGAACTGACCGACGAACAGCTCGTCGAGCAGATCTTCACGCCGCGGCCTGAACCGGTTCTCGATGAGCACTGGTATGCCTTCTGGAGCCCGTTTCGCAGCGAGATCGCGGCCAACGGCTTCGTGGCCCGCCTGCAGCAAACCACCGGCATGGACTACCGGGTCGTCAAGCTGAAACCGGGTGTCTACGAGGTCGCGTTCGCCTACACGGACGACGACGATATCGAACAGAAGCTCGCACGCATCTCGGCCGCAACCGGCCTCGACATGTCGGGCGGCTGAGGTGCATCTCGAGCTTCGACAACGGGCGATACTCGTCGCGAGCTTGCTGCTACTGGTTGTCTCCGCGAACGCGGCAAGGAAGGATCTCGATGCGCAATGGGCCTCGTACGCATCCTCCCAGACGTCGCTCGAGCCCGCCTACCGCTTCCCGCATTCGACCTGCTTCAAGGCCGCCGCGTTGCAGTACGATTTGCCCGAGACGCTGTTGCTTGCCGTGGCGCGAGGGGAGAGCGACTTCGAGGCAACGGCACGTTCGAAAGCCAATGCGCACGGCGTGATGCAGATCCTCTGGCCCGGCACGGCGCGACATCTCGGCATCTATCGACTAAGCGAGCTCTATGACCCGTGCACGAACATCGACGCGGGCGCGCGTTACCTGAAGGAACTCCTGGCGACCTACGACGGCAACATGCATCTTGCCCTGGCCGCCTACAACTACGGGCCGAGCCGCATCGACAGAAACGGCTACAACGTTCCCGACGGCGCCGTCTGGTACTCGGGCTACATCTATCGGCACCTGAACTATGTACTGGGCAACGGGACGTCCCGAAAGCCCGTGCCGGACACGCTGTATTCGGACATCGGGCAGTCGACGCTGCTGACCTTCGGCGAGCCTTACCGGGCCGAAGCGTTTATCGAAAGGCTCGAATCCGCGGCACCGGACCTGGCGCTCGACTGGTTTCGCCGCGGCACGGGCGAATTCGAGGTCGTCATGACGTACGCGGACCGCGACGATTTCGATTCGAGCGCGCGACTTCTGAGGCGCGCGGGTTTTAGAATCGATTGAATGAAACCCGTGCTTTTTTCCGAACGGCTGGAGCTGACCCCGTTCAGCGCCGACGAGACCGACCTGGCGATCGAGATGTTCACGGACGCCGAGGTTCTGCGCTATGCGGGCGGCGCCATGAGCGAGGAGCGGATTCGCGGCCAAATGGACAACTGGACCCGCCGCGGCGGCAACGGCTGCATCGGCATCTGGTGTATCCGCGAGTCCTCGAGTGGGGAGAAGCTCGGCTCCGTTGCACTGTTGCCATTGCCTGTCGAAGAGAAAAGCACGGACTACAGCCTTGTCGTTCCCGGACGCATGCCGGAGACTGACGTCGAAATCGGGTTCTTCCTGAAGCGGTCAGTCTGGGGAAAGGGCTATGCGACCGAAGCTTGCCGGCGCATCGTTCGATTTGCGTTCGAGGACTCACCGCTCGACGAGATCGTCGCGACCTTCGACCCGGGCAACGACGCATCGCGAAACGTCCTCGCTAAGTCCGGCTTTACGAACCGTGGCACGCGACGCTGCTATGGCGAGGACGGGGTGGACTACCGCATCGGGCGCGAGGACTGGTTGGCGACACGCTGAATTCCGCCGACGGTCAAGCGCAGTTGGGACGACCGATTTCATCCGGCAGGACGGACTCGATGCGTTCCATGACGTCGAGCCGGTGGATGACGTCGTGTATGTAATCGAGATTGTCCGTTTCCAGCACCAGTACCTCGCTCATGTCGTAATTCGCGATCCAGTCCTCGTACAGGCGCTCGAGGCGCTTGAGATAGGCCAACGACACATCCCGCTCCATCCTGCGGCCACGAAGGCGAATGCGCTGCCGGAGCGGACGCATCGAGCAACGCAGGTAGATCAGGAGGTCGGGAGGGCGAATCGCGTCGAGAATGGCCTCGTAGAAGCCACGGTACGTTGCCCAATCGCGTTTCGATATCTTGCGCATCTGGTGCAGCGCCGTTGCGAAAATCTCGGCGTCCTCGAAGATCGTCCTGTCCAGCGCCACGACACCCGGCTGGCGATCGAGCTCCTGGTGCAGGCGGAACTTGTTGGACAGGAAATAGAGTTGCGACTGGAAGGCCCAGCGCTTCATGTCCTTGTAGAAGTCCGCGAGATAGGGATTCTCGTCGTTGGGCTCATAAAACGGCGCGACGCCGTAGGTCCGGTGTAGAAACTCGACCAGCGTCGACTTGCCGGATCCCATGTTTCCGGCAATTGCGATAGACCGTTTCATACCCTATTCTGGCCTCCCATGAGCCTCCCTGTTGTACTGATAAGCGAAGAAGAAATCCAGCAGCGCGTCGCCGCGCTGGCCGAGCGGATTTCCGCCGACTATGGCGACAATGACGAGCTCGTCCTGGTCGGCGTTCTGAAAGGCTCGTTCATCTTTCTCGCTGACCTGTCGCGCCACCTGTCGATACCGAGAACGATCGAGTTCATTGCGGTCTCGAGCTACGGCAGCGGCAGCAAATCCACCGGTGCAGTGCGTCTCGTCATGGACGTTCGCGGCAATATCGAGGACAAGCACGTGCTGATCGTCGAGGACATCGTGGACACCGGCCACACGCTCAAGTACCTGATCGGCATACTCGAGTCACATCGCCCTGCATCGGTCAAGACCTGCGCACTCGTACGCAAGGCGGAGCGTGCGGAGGTCGAGGTCAACGTCGACTACCTCGGTTTCGATATCGGTGACGAATGGGTCGTCGGCTACGGGCTCGACTACGGCGAGCAGAACCGCACCCTGCCCTATATCGGCGTCGTCGAACCGACTGACTAGTTCAGCCCTGGGCGCCGTCCCAGTTGCCGATGCCCATGGACTCCAGGCCGGCTTTGCGAATGGGCTCGGAAGCGTCGTTCAGGGCCTGGAATCCGAAATCGAGCCCCGCAATCGTCCGGATGGGGCGCTGACCCCTGGGCGTGTCGACGAGCCGCTCGAAGATCTCGACGACGACGTGGGGGTCGGTTGGCGCCTCCTCACTCTCGAAGAGCCCTTCCACGTTGGACTGGAATCCCGAGAAGAACTCCCCGACGTGGGCGTAGTCTCCCATGACGCCCTGTTGCGAACCCTGCTTCATGTTGTCGAAGAAGTTCGTCGCGAACGGACCGGGTTCGACGATCACGACGTCAATGCCCAACGGCGCGAGTTCGTAGCGCATGGCCTCGCTCATTCCTTCGAGGCCCCACTTGCTCGCGTGGTACACACCGAAACCCGGAAATGCCGCGCGCCCGGCGGTAGAGCTGACCTGAATGATGAGTCCGTCGCCCCGGGTCCGCATGCCCGGCAACACGGCGTTCGCGGTCCGCGCCGCGCCAACGACGTTCAGGTCGAGCTGCGCCAGAATCTCCTCGCCCGTGAAAGATTCCACGGGACCGCCATAGCCGTACCCGGCGTTATTGATGAGGACGTCGACCTGGTCCATACCCGAAACGGCGTCGCGGACGCTCGCGTCGGAGGTGACGTCCATCTCGTGGATGGATATCGAGACGCCCTCGGAGTCGGCAAAGTCGAGAAGCTCCCGGGCTTTGGGTGCGTTCCGGCCGTCGACGTCGCGCATGGTCGCGTAGACGTGGTGCCCTTTCTTCGCAAGTGTCTTGGCGGCGTCAAGGCCGAATCCGCTGCTGCAGCCGGTAATCAGGATCTTCTTCGACATCGGTACTCATCCTCAGTGTGAACCGCGAATACTACATCGAAGCGCGGACAAGACAAATCGGTGCCGACGTGAACGCGATTGCGGTCGCGAAAGGCCCGGCGAACTACCCGCAGACTTCGCCGTCGGCGCAGCCATCAACCTCGACTTCGATCGTCGAGTGACCGATGCCGTACTCCTTCCGCACGAACGCCTTGACCCCGCGAACCACGGCCGACTGGCTTGCCACGTCGTCACCGATCGCAACGTGCATCGTCATCATCAACTGCTGCGGCGTCAGACCCCAGACGTGTACGTGGTGGATCTCGGTCACACCCGGGACATTGGCGACGATACGCCGCTGCATTTCGCCGACGTCGAGCCAGTCGGGCGCACCTTCGAGCAATACGTGAGCGCTGCGCTTCACGAGCGCCCACGCGCTGCGGAGGATCAAGGCGGCAACGGCAACCGACAGGATCGGGTCGATCAGCGTCCATCCCGTGTAGATGATGACGATCGCAGCCATGATCGCGGCGATGGAGCCCAGCAAATCCCCGGCAACATGCAACGCGGCGCCGCGGATATTCAGGTTTTCCTGGTCGCCGCGGTGCAGAACGGCAAACGAGATGATGTTGACGATCAGGCCGGCCGTGGCAATCAGCAGCATCGTCTCGCCGAGAATTTCGCGAGGGGCGATGAGTCTTGCCACCGCCTCGTAGAGAATCCAGCCGACGATCAGCAGAAGGCTGAGCCCGTTCACGAACGCCGCCAGAATCTGGAAACGTTGATATCCGTAGGTCAGGTTTCCGTCGGCCGGCCGCTTGCTGACGTGAAAAGCCACTGCCGCGAGCGCCAGGGCCATCGTGTCGGTCAGCATATGGCCCGCATCGGCGAGCAGTGCCAGCGATCCGGAAATGATGCCGCCGATGACCTCGACGACCATGAACGTGCCGGTCAGCACGAGCGCGACGAGCACGCGCTTCAGGTTACTTGCATTGGCCTCGTGTACGTGCGCATCACCATGGTCATGATGATCGTGTCGGTGGTCGTGTCCCATCAGTCAGGCGTCTCGTCCTTGCTGAGGCGGTACATCAGGATGGCGGCACGCTTGATGGCCAGCGGCATCGATTCGAGGTAGATCGTCTCTTGCGGCGAATGGCTGCCTCTTCCCAACGGTCCCATGCCCGCGATCGCGTCGGTATGAGGCGCAACGAAGGAGACGTCGGCGGCGCCACGGCGTGACGGGTCGAGTTCCTGCATCGGGCCGCGGCCGAGGTCGACGTTGATACCGGACAATGTCCGCAGGATCGAGCGATTGCCTTCCGTCGGGAACATGGGTGGGTAGCTGTCCCGAAACCTGATGGAGGCGTTCGTGTGCGGCAGGCTGTCGGCCACGATGGCGCGCATTCTTTCCTTCGCACGATCGAGCTGCTCGATCGAGATGGCGCGAATGCCGCCGTGAACGACGGCGTGTCGCGGCACGACGTTGGTTTTGCCGAACGTCGTTCCGCGGTTCTTCCCCGAGCTGTAGGTCACGTCCGTGCCGCCCTGGACCGTGCCGACGTTGAACGTCAGGTATTCCTCGCCACGCACCTCGTCGTAGAAGGCATTGAGGATCCGCGCTGCCTCGAAGACCGCGCCGGCGCCGACGTTGTCGGAAAAGATGCGGGACGAGTGCGCCTGTCGGCCCTCGATCTCGAGTATCCAGCTCGTAGCACTGCGGCGCGCGATCGTGCCCCAGTCCGAATCGCCGAAGGTGACGGCCGATTCGAATCCGAGGCCGATGTCCGCCCATTGGCCGGCCTCGATCAGG
>JANQGP010000259.1 GCA_028277265.1 Woeseiaceae bacterium
CCTTTCGTTCCGTTACTTCGGTATCTGATTTAGGGTTACACTCGGCCCTCCACGAACTCAGAGCGTCCCAATGATCAAGCGCGTCATCGGCCTGGTGGCAGTTCTCTTTGCGTCGACGGCCGCGGCCAGCAACCTGGCGGACGCCATCGGCAAGGACTACGACGAGCACCTCGCGGCCCTGTTCGATCATTTTCATCGCAACCCGGAACTCTCGGCCGTCGAACACGAGACGGCGAGACGCATGGCGCTGGAACTCAGTCTCGCGGGCTTCGTCGTCACCGAAGGCGTTGGGGGTACCGGCGTGGTCGCGATGCTCGAGAACGGCGAAGGTCCTCTCGTCATGATGCGTGGCGACATGGACGGTCTGCCCATCGAGGAGAAATCCGGCCTGGAGAATGCCTCTCGCGCCCGGCAGGTGGACCCGGTGACGGGCAATACGGTCTACACGATGCATGCGTGCGGACACGATGTGCACATCACGAGTCTCGTCGGTACTGCACGGCAGATGGCCGCACGCCGGGACGAGTGGTCCGGCACGTTGATGCTGCTGGTGCAGCCGGCCGAGGAGCGTTTGCTGGGCGCGCGAGCGATGCGCGACGACGGCGTCTGGGAGCGCTTCGGAACGCCCGACTTTGCGCTGGCATTCCATGTTTCATCGTCGGGCGTGGCCGGACAGATCAATGTACAGGAAGGCAGCCCGTATGCCGGTGCCGATACCGTCGACATCATCATTCACGGCGTCGGTGCGCACGGTGCGAGTCCGCATCGCGGCAAGGACCCGATCGTACTCGGCAGCCAGATCGTGCTGGCGTTGCAGACCCTCGTCTCGCGCGAACTGTCGCCTCGCGAACCCGGGGTCGTCACGGTCGGCTCGTTCCATTCGGGCACCAAGCACAACATCATTCCGGACCGCGCGCACCTGCAGCTCACGGTCCGCAACACCAACGAGCACACGCGCAGGGTGTTGCTCGACGGCATCGAGCGCATTGCCGAGAACATGGGACGCGTCGCGGGTCTGCCCGACGACAAGCTGCCCGAGGTGATCGTTTCGAACGAGAGCGTGCCGCCGGTCGTCAACGATGCGGCCCTCGTCAGGCGCCTGCGCGGAGCCTGGATCGACGCCATGGGGGCGGACGCCGTCGTCGATGTTCCGACGAAGGGCATGGGCGCCGAGGACTTCACGTTCTTCACACAGGAGCCGGACATTCCGAGCGTCTACTGGTCCGTCGGCGGAACGCCGCGGGAAGACTTCGATCGCGAAGCGGCCGGTGGCGAGCCCGTTCCCGGTCACCACTCGCCGTTGTTCAGGATCTCGCCCGAGCCGTCGGTGACCGGAGGCGTCGAGTCGACGGTCGTTGCCCTGCTCGAGCTGATGCCGAAGTAGGGGCGGCGCTCAGTCGTCCTCGTCGACCTCGAAGTCTTCGAGGTCTTCCCCGCCGGCGCTCTGCAACAGGATTTCGACCTTCTGCTCGGCTTCCTTCAGGGCGGCCTGGCAGCCCCGCGTCAGCTTGATGCCGTCCTCGAACTTCTTCATCGCCTTCTCGAGCGGCAGGTCGCCCGATTCGAGTTCCTCGACGAGCGCCTCGAGATCTTCGAGCGCCTTCTCCAGGTTGAATTTCTTCGTCGCGGACACGGTCGTTTCCAGTGGTGGGCTGCGGCGTAAAGCTACCGCTCGCGGCACCAACAATCAACGACTGTAACAGGCTGTATCACTGTAGGAACCGCAATTGACACCTCTTTGACCGGCCAATAGAGTGTTTGGAACCTGCAGAATAACGAATTCTGACGGAGCCAATCGCTGATTCAAGAGGAACCATTAATGTCACTGAAAGGCAGCAAGACCGAAGGCAACCTGAAAGACGCATTTTCCGGTGAATCCCAGGCAAACCGCCGCTACCTGTACTTCGCAGCCAAGGCCGACGTCGAAGGCTATAACGACGTTGCCGCGGTGTTCCGCTCCACGGCCGAGGGCGAGACCGGCCACGCGCACGGCCACCTCGAGTACCTCGAAGAAACGGGCGATCCCGCAACGGGGCTGCCGATCGGCGCGACGTCCGACAATCTCGCGGCAGCGATTGCCGGCGAGACGCACGAGTACACGGACATGTATCCGGGCATGGCCAAGACGGCTCGCGACGAGGGGTTTGACGAGATCGCAGACTGGTTCGAGACCCTGGCGAAAGCCGAGCGCTCGCACGCCAACCGGTTCCAGAAAGCACTGGACTCGCTGGACGACTAACCCCGCCGGAGCGCCGGGCCGCAAGGCTCGGCGGCCCTGCCATGACCGACATTCGACGCGAGGGCAGCCTCGAGGCCCCGACGCGCCATCCCCTGGACTGGCGCTCGGACGATTTCTACGACGAGCAGTCATTGTTCGACGAACTCGAACGCGTGTTCGACATCTGCCACGGCTGTCGTCGCTGTTTCAGCCTCTGTCATTCCTTCCCGACCCTGTTCGATCTCGTCGACGAGTCCGACACGATGGAAGTGGACGGCGTCGCCAAAGCGGACTACTGGCAGGTCGTCGATCACTGTTACCTGTGTGACATGTGCTACATGACCAAATGTCCGTACGTGCCGCCGCACGAATGGAACGTCGACTTTCCGCACCTGATGCTGCGTGCCAAGGCCGTGCGGTTTCGCCGGGAAGGTGCCTCGAAGCGCGATCGCATTCTCAGCGCGACCGACAGGGTCGGCAAGCTGGCGGGAATCCCGGTCGTGGTCAATGCCGTCAACGCCGTCAATCGCAGCAAGACAGGGCGCAAGCTACTCGAATCGATGCTCGGCGTGCACCGCGATGCGCCGGTACCGACCTATTACTCGAAGACGGCACGCAAGCGCCTGTCGAAGCAAGAGGGCGGGGCTGTCGTCGAGGCGAAACCGGGTTCCGCGACGGCCGGCAAAGTCGCGCTGTTCACGACCTGTTACTGCAACCGCAATCACCCGAGTGTGAACGAAGACCTCGTCGCGGTCTTCGAACACAACGGCATCGGCGTGACGCTCGCCTCGAAGGAAGTCTGTTGCGGCATGCCGAAGCTCGAGCTCGGCGACCTCGAATCGGTCCGAAAGGCGAAGGAGCAGAACATCCCGGCGCTTGCCCGGCTCGTCGACCAGGGCTGGGACATCGTGACGCCGATTCCGTCGTGCACGTTGATGTTCAAGCAGGAGCTGCCGTTGATGTTTCCGGACGACCCGGACGTCATCAAGGTCCGCGACGCGATGTTCGATCCGTTCGAGTACCTGATGCAACGGCACAAGGACGGCCTGCTGAAGACCGAATTCGCCAGGCCGCTTGGCAAGGTGACCTACCAGGTGCCGTGCCATCTGCGCGTACAGAACATCGGGCTGAAGACCCGGGATGCGCTGCAGCTCGTGCCGGATACGACGGTCGAGGTGATCGAACGTTGTTCCGGCCACGACGGCACCTATGCCGTAAAAAAGGAATTCCACGACGTATCGAGGAAGATCGCGCGCCCGGTCGTCAACAAGCTCAAGAAGTCGGGCGCCGACCACTTCACGAGCGACTGTCCCATGGCCGCGGAGCAGATCGCGCAGGACGTCGAGGACTACGAAGCCAGCAACCCGATGGGCCTGTTACGCAAGGCATACGGAATTTGATGAACAAACTATCCCGAGACGATCTCTACAGCCTCGAACAATACTCGGAGGCACGACCCGCATTCCGCGAGAAGGTACTCGCGCATAAGCGCGACCGGCGCCTCGACCTGGGCACCAACGCCGCGCTGTATTTCGAGGATCGGCTGACGATGCAGTATCAGGTCCAGGAAATGCTGCGTATCGAGCGGATCTTCGAGGTCGACGGCATCAACGACGAACTCGAAGCCTACAACCCGTTGATTCCGGACGGTTCCAACTGGAAGGCCACCTTCATGGTCGAGTTCCCCGAGGTCGAGGAACGCCGCGCCATGCTGTCGCAGCTTATCGGTATCGAAGACCGGGTCTACGTCCAGGTCTCCGATTTCGACCGCGTCTTCGCCATCGCGGACGAGGACATCGAACGGGACGACGGCACCAAGACCTCGGCCGTGCACTTCATGCGATTCGAACTGGCGCCCGAGCAAGTCGCCGCACTGAAGTCCGGCGCGTCATTGATCGCGGGCATCGATCACGAGAATTATCGCGTCGAAGTCAGCCCCGTCGCCGACAACATCCGTACATCGCTAATCAACGATCTGGACTGAAGCCGGTCTCGGAAATAGGGTACCGGACACCCTGTTTCCGGGACCGCACCATCCAGTCCCGCTCTGCAAAACGGGGTGTCCGGTACCCTATTTCCGTGTGCATAGGTGCGTCTTTTCGGGCTAGAATGCCGCCGGGCACTTTTCCTGCAATCCGATCTCTGGCTAAAGGATTGAATGACTAAGCGATACGATGCTGCGGACATCGAGGTCCTCAGCGGTTTAGAGCCTGTCCGGCGCCGCCCGGGCATGTACACGGACACCTCGCGGCCGAATCATCTGGCACACGAGGTCGTCGACAA
>JANQGP010000280.1 GCA_028277265.1 Woeseiaceae bacterium
CGCTATCGTCGCGATGACCCGGGATGCGGATGCTGCGACCGCAATCGAGCGGCTCAATTTCACTCAGTATGCGGGTCGTACGATCGGTGTTAGTCGGTCTAAGGGCAGCGGAGTATCATTCCCTTGATTACTGATGACTATGAAATCGTATCGATAGAGTCGGCGGATCCGCCGGGTGACACGGTCGGTACAGGCTGGCACCGCTACGTCATCATTCAGGGGAAGAACACCATTCGTGGCTACCAGCGGGGAAGTACCAAGGCTGTCAGGCGGGCCGTTGAAGATATCGTTGTCCGCTTGAACGAACGGCGGCGCGGTAGATTCGGGCGTGTTCACCTGACGATGCCATCACCGGCACAAGAAACGAAACGCAAATAGAATCCCGACACATTTCCTTTCATCGACGCGCGACTCTGTTATAGTGCGCCGCATCCTGGCGCACATCGATCGGCGCCATTAACTACCCAACGCAATCCTGCGACTGGCGTAGCCACTCAAGAATACCAGCCTGGGTCGAGACTTTTGCGGCATCGCGCCGCCATCGTGTCAGGCGGTTTCGGAGCAAGAATTCCAGTGTTATTCAATCAACTCGGCCTTTCGGCCGAACTGCTGCGTGCGATCAATGAACAGGGTTACAAGACAGCAACCCCGATCCAGCGGCAGGCGATACCCCTCATTCTCGAAGGCCGTGATGTCCTTGCCGGTGCCCAGACGGGCACCGGCAAGACCGCAGGCTTCACGCTGCCGATGCTGCAGCGCCTCCAGTATGGCACCTCGAATCGGCGCCGTGTCCGTGCTCTCGTGTTGACTCCCACCCGGGAACTGGCCGCCCAGGTCGCCGAAAGCGTGCGGTGTTACGGGAAGCACCTGCCCTTCCGGGCAGCGGTCATTTACGGTGGCGTCAGTATCAACACGCAGATCGCGAAGTTGCGTAAAGGCGCAGACGTTGTTGTCGCAACACCAGGACGACTCCTCGATCATCTGCAGCAGGGGACTATCGACCTCGGTGCTATCGAATGCCTCGTCCTCGATGAAGCGGATCGCATGCTCGATATGGGCTTCATTCGCGATATTCGCAAGATCATGCAGGTCTTGCCGCAGGAACGTCAGAACCTGTTGTTCTCGGCCACGTTCTCGAAAGAGATTCGGCGGCTGGCGGCAGATCTCCTTAACGCGCCGACGGAGATCAGCGTTGCCACGAACGGAAGACCGGCCGAAGGCATCGATCAGGTCGTGTATCAGGTTGACCGGCGACGAAAGCGGGAATTGCTGTCGCACACCATCGGTGCGCAGAACTGGCGCCAGGTTCTGGTGTTCACCAGGACTAAACATGGGGCCAACAGGCTGGCGGCGCAACTTGAATCAGATGGGCTGAGGTCTGCGGCGATTCACGGCAACAAATCACAGGCAGCTCGCGTGAGGGCGCTGCAGGAATTCAAGAACGGTAAAGTCAGAGTCCTCGTGGCAACCGACGTCGCAGCTCGGGGTCTCGATATCGAGCGTTTACCGCATGTGGTTAACTATGAATTGCCGCATGTGCCGGAAGACTATGTGCACCGCATAGGACGCACTGCCCGCGCCGGGCACCAGGGTCATGCGGTGTCGCTCGTCTGTGTCGACGAGCACAAACTGCTGGCAGATATCGAGAAGCTGCTGCAGGCCAAAATTGGCAAAAAGGTGATCCCCGGCTATGAGCCGGATCCGCGCATCAAAGCGGAGCCAATCACAATGGGGCGGGCCCGGCGCTTTTCTGGGAAGAAAAAGAGCTGGCGAGGTAGAAACTCTTCAGCCTCATCGAAGGGCCGCAACGCCGGCAGACGTCGCTCTCTCGCACGTCAGACATAATGATAAGGTGGATAGGCGTTGCAGGAGGGCAATCATCAGGACTTCGCCGCAGTGACGCGCAACACCAAGAAATTTATGCGTTGCCCGTCGAGTTCCGAGATGGCGCGTTTGGCGTGCTGCTTCAGCATTTCCACGTAACCGAATCCGCGTGGACGACCGCCATGCTGACTTGTCAGCACACGGGCCGACGTTAGAACGAGTCCAAAGGTGCCGGCCGCATCGCGCCGACGCAGTACGCCACCTGGTTGAGAGGAGAGCAGAGGCCGATGAAGACATTATTCATATCTAACTTACCGGGGGAGGCATCCGAGGAGAGCGTGCGCGAGCTGTTCTCAGATTTCGGTGTCGTTCGTTCTGTCAGTGTTTCCAGCGACATCTTCACTGGAAAGTGCCGCGGCTTCGGCACTGTCGCTATGGAAGGCCATGAGGCTCGTGCGGC
>JANQGP010000011.1 GCA_028277265.1 Woeseiaceae bacterium
GGCCGAGCACGGCAAGCCCCTGACCCAGGCGCGCCTCGAAGTCATTCGCGGATGCGAGTTCTTCGAGTGGGATGCCGGCGAAGCGACGCGCACGTACGGGCGCGTCATTCCGAGCGCGCCGGGCGTGCGTTATATCGTGCATCACCAGCCGATCGGTACGGTCGCCGCGTTCTCACCGTGGAACTTTCCGATGAGCCAGCCATGCCGCAAGGTCGCCGGCGCGATCGCCGCCGGTTGCTCCATCATTCTCAAAGCGGCGGAGGAGACGCCCGCAGGGGCACTGCACATCGCGAAAGCCCTGCACGACGCGGGCCTGCCGCCCGGTGTGCTCAATCTCGTGTTCGGCACGCCCGCCGAAATCTCGGATCACCTGATCAGGCAGGACCAGGTCCGGCTGGTTGCCTTTACCGGCTCTACGGCCGTGGGACGACACCTGACGACACTCGCGGCTCAGCACATGACGCCGGTACTGATGGAACTCGGCGGCCATGCGCCCGTGATCGTCTGCGAGGACAGCGACGTCGAGTCGGCCGCGATCAGCGGTGCTGTCCGCAAGATGCGCAACGCCGGCCAGGTTTGCACGTCACCGACGCGCTTCTTTGTGCACGAGGACATCTTCGAACAGTACACCGATACGTTCGTGCGCCGGGCCGCCGCGACCGTGGTGGGCAACGGCATGGATTCGGACGTCGAAATGGGGCCGCTCGCCAACGATCGCCGTATCGGCGCGCTGACGGACCTTGTCGAGGACGCGAAGGACAAGGGCGCCGAAGTCAGAACCGGCGGCAGCAAGATGGGCGATACCGGCTATTTCTTCCAGCCGACCGTCCTTGCCAACGTGCCGGATGACGCACGCGTGATGCAGGAAGAACCGTTCGGGCCGCTGGCGATCATCAACCCGGTCGCCTCGCTAGACGAGGGTATCGACAAAGCCAACGCGGTCCCTTACGGCCTTGCAGCCTACGGCTTTACGAACCGGGCCGACTACATCGATCGCATGATCGAGGGGATCGAGGCCGGCAACGTGTCGATCAACACGCTGGAAGCCTCGTTACCGGAAACGCCGTTCGGCGGCGTCAAGTCGAGCGGCTACGGCCGCGAGGGCGGCACCGAGGGCCTGCTCAACTACATGATTACGAAGAACATCTCGCACAGCATGGAGATCGTCTAGAGATCCGTGCGGATCGCGAACAGTTCCGGGAAGAAACTCGTTTCGATTGCTTTTTTCAGGAACGGTACACCGGACGAGCCGCCGGTACCGCGACGATTGCCGATGATGCGCTGCACCGTATACATGTGCTTGAAGCGCCAGCCCTGGAAACTGTCTTCGATATCCACCAGCTTCTCCGCGAGTTCGTACAACT
Source organism: Woeseiaceae bacterium (assembly GCA_028277265.1). Lineage (GTDB taxonomy): Bacteria > Pseudomonadota > Gammaproteobacteria > Steroidobacterales > Woeseiaceae > UBA1847. Next base: position 1,365 of record JANQGP010000011.1, read on the forward strand.
CGAAGTACCGGTCAGGATGCCGATAAATCTCGAACCACGCGGCCTGCACGCTCTCGTCCGCTTCGTAAGGGAGGCTGAAATCGCGGTCGAGCTTTTCGGCGTTGATGTCGAAACCGTCGTCATGGAGCTTCCTGAGGACGACGTCGTAAAGACCGGGCGCTTCCAGGACCCGCATGAGTTCTCTGTAGACGGCCTCGTCGTGCCGATGTACTGCGACGAGTTTCCGGTTCTTGTTGCCGAGCAGGAACTCCAGCTTGCGATAGGAGTATGACTGAAAACCCGATGCGGGCCCGAGCGTGTCGCGAAACTTGAGATAGTCGACCGGCGTCATCGTCGCAAGTATCGACCAGGACTGGGTCAGCTGCGTCAGGATCAGTTTGACGCGCGCGATGACCTTGAACGCTTGCCGGAAATCGTGCCCTTCGACGTTCCGTATCGCGGCCTCCACCTCGTGCCCCGCAAGCTTGAGCCAGAGTTCGCTCGCCTGGTGAATGATGATGAACAGCATCTCGTCATGCTGGTCGGAGCGCAGGTGCTGGGCATTCAGAATCTTGTCGAGATGCAGGTAGTCGCCATAGCTCATCCGATCCCTGAGATCGGTATGGATGCTCTTTTCGAGCTCGCGGAAATTTTTCGGTGTTGACGTCACTGCCCTTCCCCGAATGTCGCCTGTGCCAAATCATGGAGCCGATCCATGACGTACTGTTCGTCCCAGTCCTTCTCGATGTCCGGCATGGCCATGATTTTCTCCATGATCGTATTCTGCTCGTCGCCGACGCGCAGCGCCTCCGAATACGGTACGTCGGGCGAGAACGTCACCATCGAGTACAGCGGCGTCCACAGCGCCGGGAAGCGCTGGCTGAACTTGGCTTCGATCGTCTTGCGAAGCTGGAACATGCTGTCGCCCGACAGGTCGCTCATCTCGACGAAGTTGCGCTTGGACAACTCGGCGATGGCATCGCCGTTGGGCTTGCGCGCGTTCTCGTAGGCCGGGAATATCCGGTCCCAGTCATGATCGAATTCGTCGATCAACGAATGCAGCTCGGCACAATCCTCGAACCCGCAGTTCATACCCTGCCCGTAGAACGGCACGATGGCGTGCGCCGCATCGCCGATGAGCGCCACCTTGCGATTGAACGACCACGGGAACACCTGCACCAGGAACAACGGCGACGCGGTCTTCTCCATGAATTCGTCGACGGGGCGTTCGAGATAGTCCATTGCGTCGGGGAAATTCGCTTCGAAGAACGCCTCGACATCGGCTCTTTCCCTGAGCGACTCGAACGACGGCTCGCCTTCGAAGTTCAGGAACAGCGTGCATGTGAAAGAACCGTCGGTGTTCGGCAGTGCGATCAACATGAAGTGCTTGCGCGGCCAGATGTGAAGCGCGTTCGTCTCGAGCTTGTGGGAACCGTCCGCATTCGCGGGAACGTTCAGCTCGATGTAGCTCTGTGGCATGTAGGTCTGGCTGTAGCTGAACCTCGGCAGATTGTGCGCGAGCCGCCGCACCTTCGACGACGCGCCGTCCGCGCCGAACGCGAAGTCGGCACGGACAACGGCTTCGTCACCCGCAGGAAGCCTGAACGTCGCGGTCGCCGTGTCGAAATCGATATCGACGAGCCGATGCTCGAAGTACGTCGTGATGTTCGGCTCGCTGTCGGCGACGTCCAGCAGATGCTGGTTGATACCGCCGCGCGACACCGACCAGATGGCATCCCCTTCCATGCCGTACGGCAGCGACGTCAATTCGCCATCGACGGCGTGGACCGCGCGATGGTACATCGGGATGGCCTGCTCCCGCGCCGCGTCGCCAATGCCGATCTTCTCGAGCGACGTCCAGCCACGATCCGACAGCGCGATGTTGATCGAGCGGCCCTGGTAGATGTCGGTCCGGCGCGAATCGGGACGGCCCTCGTAGACGCCCACCTCGTAACCATGGCGCGCCAGCGAAATGGCAAGCAAGGTGCCCACCGGTCCGGCGCCGACGACGGTTATCGTCCTTGCGCTCACCTAGGCGTCTCCCTTCGCGAGCAAGCGGCGCATCACCTGTCCGAACGTGAAGACGTCCTCGAAGGAGTTGTACAACGGCACGGGTGCCATGCGAATGATGCAGGGCTCGCGGAAATCGGCAATCACGCCCGCCCCGATCATGTCGTCGAACAGCCGCCGCTCCCTTCCCGCGACATCCATCGAAATCTGGCATCCCCGTCTCTCCGGGTCCCGCGGCGTGATGATGCTGATACCGGCGTCCGGGAACTCCGTGGCAAGCTGGTCGATCATGAACTCGAGATAGGCGGTCAGCTTCTCGCTCTTGTCACGCAACGCCGGCATGCCGACTCCGGCGAAGACCTCGAGCGACGCTTTCATCGCCGCCATGCCGAGAATCGGCACGTTGCTGAGCTGCCAGCCCTCGGCGCCTTCCATGGGCCGGAAGCCGCTCTGCATCCGGAACCGGGTTTCCTTGTCGTGACCCCACCATCCGCCGAAGCGCGGCAGGTCGAACGACCGGCCGTGGCGCTCATGGACGAAGATGCCGCCGACGTTGCCGGGGCTCGAGTTCAGGTACTTGTACGAACACCACGCGGCGAAATCGACATCCCAGTCGTGCAGGGACAGCGGCACGTTTCCGGCTGCGTGGGCGAGATCGAACCCCGCGACCGCGCCGACGGCGTGCGCCGCTTTCGTGAACCGCGGCATGTCGAAGAGCTGACCCGTGAAGTAATTGACGCCGCCGAAAAAGACGAGGGCGAGCTCGTCTGCGTGGGCGGCGATGGCCTCGAGGACGTCTTCCCCGCGGATCTGCCACTCGCCATCCCTCGGCTCGACCTCGATGATGGCGTCGTCCGGATCGAAACCGTGAAACCGCGCCTGCGTTTCGAGCAGGTAGCGGTCGGACGGGAACATCCTCGCTTCGGAGATGATCTTGTAGCGCGTTGCGGTCGGCCGGTAGAACGACACGAACAACAGGTGTACGTTGGTCGTCAGCGAGTTCATGCAGACGACCTCGGACTCCTTCGCACCGACGATGCCGGCCATTGGCGGTGTCAACAGTTCGTGATAGCTGAACCACGGATTGGTCGAATGAAAATGGCCTTCGACGCCGTACCTGGCCCACTCGTCGAGCTCCAACTCGACAGCCGCGCGCACCGTTTTCGGCTGCAGTCCGAGCGAGTGGCCCGTGAAATAGACGAGTTCGGGCGTGCCGAGTTGCGGGAAATGGAACCGGCCGCGCCAATCCCTCAGCGGATCCGCTTCGTCCTGCGCCCGCGCGTACTCGAGTGTCGATTCGAACGACACGTCAGCTCGCGTCGGGCAGGCTCACCCAGCCCTCGGGTGGCTCCTTACCGGGGTGCAACGCGCCGCAATTCGGACAGGTGCGCGCATCCTCGTCCGCGTAAAACGATTCGTACAACGGCGGCAGGTCGTCGACGATCGAGTTGAGAAGCACTTCGACGCGATGCACGAGGCTGCCGCACTGGAAGCAGTACCACTCGAACGCGTCCTTCTGCCCCTCGGGTCGTTTGGGTTCGATGACCAGGCCGACGCTGCCGGCCACCGGCCGCTGCGGCGAATGGCGCACGTGCTTCGGCAGGAAGAACACGTCGCCTTCGCGGATGACGACGTCGTAGAACTCATCGTTGTCGAAGATCTTGAGGACCATGTCGCCTTCGAGCTGGTAAAAGAACTCCTCGACGGGATCATCGTGGTAGTCAGTGCGCTGATTGGGGCCACCGACGACGAACGCCATCATGTCGGCATCTTCCCAGATCTGCTTGTTGCCGACCGGCGGCTTCAGCAAGTGCCGGTGTTCGTCGATCCAGGCCTGGAAGTTGAATGCAGCCAGTTTCGTCATTGTCGTTCGGTCCTCGCCTGGCGCTCAGGCACAGGCGATGAGTTTATCTCAGATGACGATCGGTGAGGCGGGGTTCAAAATCTCACGCACTACGCTCATCGCGGTAATCGCCGACGAACGCGGATTGTCCGGCAGTGACTTGCCCGCGATACGGAATTCGAAACGACCGAAGTCCCCTTCGGCGGCGATTTCGTGCACGTTGCGCGCAACGCCCGGGTCTGCAATCAGCTCTACCCGCGTCTCGTCGAAGCCGATCCCGGCAAGGGCGACCGACGCCGCGACGTTCGCGTTTTTCGGGTATTCGAGCGCAGCGTCGCGCGCATTACCGCTGAAATGCACGGTCGCTTCCGTCATGGCGTCGAGATCGAGCCGATCTTCGGCCGCTGAACCGCGCCAACCCTGCGGCGGCTTGCGGCCTCGATACGTCACGCTCTCGAGTTCACCCCGGCTTGCCGCCGCGAGCGCATCCAGCGCGCCGATTGCACCGGAGACGACTCGAAGCTGTGCATGACCGCGACGGGCCGCCGCGGCGAGGCGGTCGTAAAGCCCGGCGTCTGCCAGGGCACCTGAAGACACCGTAACGAGATCGATGCCGGACGAGAGGATCGCGGCGCCGTGTTGCCGCAGCGCCGCGTGACCCGCGCAGTCGACCGCAAGTCCGACGCGTTCCGCGAGCCTGCCCGAATCATGCGCAAGCTCGACGTCCGTACCGAAAACGTTCCTCGCACGCGCGTCCGTACCCGGCTCGATGAGCGCGGCTCGTATGACGACATCCGGTTGATTGTCGAGGTAGCGGGTGACCGCTTCGCCGATAGCCCCGCAACCGATGATCGCGATGGTATGCATCGCCCGGATTCTAGCCGATCAGGCGGCCGATCAGGCGGCTACCCCGGTCATCTTCGAGCGCCCGATATCGAGCATGCGTTCCACGGCGGCGCGGGCGCGCCCGGCTACGGCGGGGTCGATCTCGACCGCCGGCGTCAACGTTTCGAGCGACGTGCGGATATTGCCGAGCGTGATGCGCTTCATGTGCGGGCACAGGTTACACGGACGAATGAACTCCACGTCATCGATACCGGCCGACACGTTGTCGCTCATCGAACACTCGGTCACCATCAATACTTTCGCGGGCCGTTCATTGACGACGTAGTCCTGCATCTGCGCTGTCGAACCGACGAAGTCGGCGGTTTCGAGTACGTCGGGCGGGCACTCCGGGTGAGCGATGATGGTCAGATCGTCGTGGCCCGCGCGGTACGACTCGAGTTCGTCCGCAGTAAACCGTTCGTGCACCTCGCAACGACCCTGCCAGGTGATAATGTCGACATCGGTCTGTTCGGCGACGTAGGACGCAAGATACTCGTCCGGCAGGAAGATCACCCTGTCCGATCCGAGCGATTCGACGATCGCAAGCGCATTGCCCGACGTGCAGCAGATGTCGCACTCGGCCTTTACCTCGGCTGACGTGTTGACATAGGTGACGACCGGGACGCCCGGGTACTGCTCGCGGAGCTTGCGAACGTCGGCGGCCGTGATCGACTCGGCGAGCGAACAGCCTGCCCCGAGGTCGGGGATCAGCACGGTCTTGTCCGGATTCAGGAGCTTTGCCGTCTCGGCCATGAAGTGCACGCCGGCGAGGACGATAATGTCGGCATCGGTGTCCACCGCGCGCTGCGCGAGTGCGAGCGAGTCGCCCGTGATATCGGCGACGCAATGAAAGATCTCGGGCGTCTGGTAATTGTGCGCGAGTATGACGGCGTTTTTCGCGGCCTTGAGTTCGTTGATCGCGGCGATATCGGGCGCGAACACGGGCCACTCGATCTCGGGAATCACTGTCCTGACCCGCTCGTACAGCGGCGCGACCGTGTCGAGTATTGACGGAATGGGTTGAGTCGCCATGGCAAACCTGTGAAATAATGCTCGTTCAGAGTATATATAGACGGCTATTGTGCTCATAAAGAGCATATGGTGCAACGGTTTCATATGAAAAGAACCGATACGATCGTGGACCTCCTGGGCGTCATCGTCGCCGTGACCGACGAGGCCCCGCGCGTGCTCGTCGTCGACGGCGACGACGGCGTCGCGCTGCCCAACGGTCCGTTCGAGCCGGCGGAGCACACGAGTCTCGAGGACGGCTTTCGCCAGATCATCGAGGCGCAGGCAGGGCTCGATCTCTACTACGTCGAGCAGTTGTACACGTTCGGCAACCGCTTCCGGACGCCCGGCGAGATCGGCGGCGGCCCGCGGACGCTGTCCGTCGCGTACGTCGCGTTGACCCGGGAAGACGAGGCACCGCTGGCGGGCACCCGCTGGGCCGACTGGTACGAGTTTCTGCCCTGGGAGGACTGGCGCGACGGGCGGCCCGGGGAGCTCGATTCGATCATCGCGCCGCGGCTCGCCGCCTGGTGCGCCGAAACGAGAGCGCAGACGGCGCGACGCAATCGCGAGGAGCGCGTCAACGTGACCTTCGGCCACCCCGGCGCGACGGAAATGGACGGCGTACTGACGCTCGAGCGTCTCGAACTGCTTTACGACGCCGGTATCATGGCGGAGTCCGAACGCGACCGTCGCGCGCTCGGTGGTGAAACGCCCTCCCTCGAGACACGGAACATCGGCGTACCGATGGCTTCCGACCACCGACGCGTGCTGGCAACGGCGTTGGGGCGTATTCGCGGCAAGCTCGCGTATCGACCCGTCGTTTTCGAGCTGCTCCCCGGGGAGTTCACGCTGTTCAGGCTGCAGAAAGTGGCCGAGGCGCTCAGCGGTACGCACCTTCACAAGCAGAATTTCCGTCGTCTCGTGATGAATGCGAATCTCGTCGAGCCCATCGGCAGGACCACGGCGGTCGGACGGGGCCGGCCCGCCGAGCTGTTTCGTTTCCGCCGCGAGGTGCTCGGCGAAAAGCTGACCGTGGGCCTGTCGCGGCCGACGTTGCGGGGCGCCTAGCAGCCTGGCGCTCAAGCCGGCCCGCGGTCAGCCGATAAAGAGATGGTGAGACCACCTGGCCGCCATACCCCATGAACGACCACACGTCGCTTATTCGAATCGACCCCGGCTCGATGTCGGTTTTCGCCGCGCAGATTATCGAGGTCGTTCGCGATGCCGCCGCCGTGGTGATTTACGACACCGCCGGGCAAGCCGTTTGGGCGAGCTCGGGTGTTCCCGAAGACGACACGCGACGTCATAACCTGCCTCGGCACGAAGCCGGGCCCCGGTCCGGCACGGTGCTGCAACTCGATGACGGCGACAGCGCGTATCTCTTCGACCTGAAACATGCCGATTCGGGCAGCCGCATCGGCGTGCTGGCCATCCGGGCCCGCGTCTGCGACCCTGACGACATCGAATCGGTGCACCGCAGCGTCAAGCCGATCCTGAATTGCATCGAGCGCCAGGTCGAGATCAACAACGAGCTCTCCGCCGTGAGGGAGGTTTCCGAGGAGACGCGCCGTGGCGCGAAGCTGCTGATCGAACTCGATGACCTCGACGAATGCGGCGACTCGCAAGCCGCGATCCGGCAGCTGCTCGAGCGAAGCGCCCGGCACTTTCGCGCAACCTTTGCCGCTGTACTCCTGCCGGCCGAAGGCGTCCGATCGACCTATCCCGAGACTGCGACCAATGACCCGGAACGCGATCGCCGTCTGATCGGCCGGCTCGGCGCATTGATGTCGTCGGCCAAATTGCACCGTAAGGTAACGCGCAGCCAGTCGGGACAATCACACCTCGTCGCAACACCGGTCTTCAACTCGACGGACGAAGTCATCGGGGTCTACGTCGTCGCCGGGAAACGCGAGTTTACGAAGGACCAGATCCGCCTTTGCCGCGCCATCAGCGCCAAGCTGCATGCACTCGGCGACGCGCCGGAGACGACACTGTCGGGCTCCTTCTCGAGAAACGACTTTCTTCGCTACGTGGCCGAGGTCATCCGGCGCGAGAGCGCCACGTCGCACGCGGTCCTGACGGTCGACATCGACAAACTGCATATCGTCAACGACAAGTTCGGACACATGGCCGGCGACAAGGTCATCAGGAACGCGAACCGTATACTCATTGACGCCGCCAGGCGCGGCGACGTCGTCGCGGGACTCGGCGGCGATGTCTTCGGCATGTTCCTGCGCGGCGCCGACGAGCGGACGGCAGTCCGGCGAGCCGGTTTCCTGCTGCAAACCCTGTCCGGCGAGACGGTCGCACACGAAAACTGGAGCGTCGCAACGACCGCGAGTATCGGGGTTGCGCTGATCCCGGATGTCGTTTCGGACGCGGAGTCTGCCCTGAGCACGGCGGAGGTCGCGACGAGATCGGCCAAGGGGCGCGGCGGGAACCGTTGCGTCGTGTTCAGGGACCTGGACGCGAGCGTCATGCAAAGACGTACCGACCTCGACCAGGTCGGCCGCCTGCAATCCGCACTTCTCGAAGAACGATTCGTTCTTTTCGCTCAGCCGATCAAGCCGCTTCAAATGGCCGAGAGCGCACCGCGATACGAGATCCTGATCAGGATGCTGGAAGAGGATGGCCAGGTCTCGCCACCGAACCGGTTTCTTTCCGCGGCGGAACGCTATCAGATGATGGGCGCCATCGATCGCTGGGTGATTCGCCGCACGCTGGATCAGTTGAGCGCGGCGGACAATCCTCTCGAAGTCGGGCTCGGGAGCTTCAGCATCAACGTTTCGGCGCAGTCGCTGATAGACCGCGACTTCGTCGACTTCGTCGAACACGAGATTGCCGAGAGCGGTGTCCCGCCCGACGCAATCTGTTTCGAGATCACGGAAACGTCGATCGTCCGTTGTCTCGAGATGGCGCAGTACTTCATTGCGCGGGTACGGCACCTCGGTTGCCGTGTGGCGCTCGACGACTTCGGAACCGGCTACTGCTCGTTCGCGTATCTGAAGGACCTCAGTGTCAATTTCGTCAAGATCGACGGCGTCTTCATTCGCGACATTCTCGAGAATCCGCTGTCCGAGGCGATCGTGGCGTCGCTCGTCAGGATCGCCGAGGTCATGTCGGCCGCGGTCGTCGCGGAACACGTCGAGACCGACCTGATCGTGCAGCGGCTTCGCCAGCACGGCGTCGGCTTCGGACAGGGTTACGGCATCGGCAAACCGCAGCCCCTGGCGGACGTGCTGGCCGGCATCGGGCCGGCCATCGACTTCGCGTCGCATACGACGAGAATTCGTGTCGGTGAATAGAAACGGCGGCGCCGTCGGCGCCGCCGTTCCCGTTTCCCTGTCAGGTGCGGGAGACTATCGTCTCGCGTAGTAGTCACCATCGGCAGATCTGTCGAGGTCGAATCGATCGAGCGTCATGACCTTGGTCCATGCGTCGACGAAGTCCGCGACGAACTTCCTGTCGCCGCCGTCCTCGGCATAGACTTCGGCGATGGCGCGAAGCTCCGCGTGCGAGCCGAAGACCAGGTCGACCGGTGTGGCGGTCCACTTCAATTCGCCCGTGTTGCGATCGCGACCCTCGTAGATGCCCGGGCTGCCGGCGGACTTCGTCCACTTCGTGCCCATATCGAGCAGGTTGACGAAGAAATCGTTGCTCAATGTTCCCGGACGCGAGGTGAAGATGCCGTGTTCGACGCCTTCGGCATTGGCGCCGAGCGCCCGCATGCCACCGACCAGAACGGTCATTTCCGGCGGCGTCAGCGACAGCGTATCGGCCTTGTCGACCAGCATGTCCGCGGGTGAGCGGCTTGCGCCCTCACCGAAATAGTTGCGGAAACCGTCGGCATCCGGTCGCAGCACCTGGAACGATTCGACGTCCGTCTGCTCCGCGGAGGCATCGGTGCGACCCGGAACGAACGGAACCTCGATGTCGTACCCGGCATTGCTCGCCGCCTGCTCGATCGCGGCCGCGCCGCCCAGCACGATCAGGTCCGCCAGCGAAACCTGCCTGCCGCCTTTGTGATCGCGGTTGAAGTCCCGCTGAATGCGCTCGAGTCGGGCGATGACCTGCGTGAGCTCTTCGGGGTTGTTGACGTCCCAGTCGACCTGCGGGGCCAGGCGAATTCTCGCCCCGTTCGCACCGCCGCGCAGGTCGGTATTCCGGTACGTCGACGCCGCGCCCCAGGCCGTACGAACGAGTGCGGGCAGCTCGAGGCCGGAGTTCAGGATTCGCGACTTCAGCGCCGCAATATCGCGCCCTCCGATCAGCTCGTGATCAACCTCGGGCACCGGGTCCTGCCAGACCAGGATCTCGTCCGGGACGTCGTTGCCGAGGTAACGCGCACGCGGACCCATGTCGCGGTGCGTCAGCTTGAACCATGCCCGCGCGAAGGCATCGGCGAATTCGTCCGGGTTCTCGAGCCAGCGCGACGTGATGCGACGGTATTCGGGGTCGAACTTGAGCGCGAGGTCGGTCGTGAACATGATCGGCGCATGGCGTTTGGACGGATCGTGCGCGTCCGGAACCAGGCGTGACGCCGCGCCATCCGCGGGAATCCACTGCGTGGCCCCTGCCGGGCTCTTCGTCTTCACCCAGTCGAACGAGTAAAGATTGACGAGATAGTTGTTGGTCCAGGCAATCGGATTGGCCGTCCATGCACCTTCGAGGCCGGACGTAATCGTGTCGGCGCCTTTGCCGCTCCCGCACGCGTTCTTCCAGCCGAAGCCCTGCGCCTCGACAGCCTCGGCGGCAGGTTCCGGTCCGACGCAGTTTTCGGGAGACTTCGCGCCGTGCGCTTTGCCGAAGGTATGGCCGCCGGCGATCAGTGCAGCCGTCTCTTCGTCGTTCATCGCCATGCGGCCGAAGGTCTCGCGGATATCCTGTGCCGCGAGCAGCGGGTCCGGGACGCCGTTCGGTCCCTCCGGATTCACGTAGATGAGCCCCATCTGTACGGCAGCCAGCGGCTTCTGCAACTTACGGTCCCCGCTGTAGCGCTCGTCGTTGAGCATCCCCGTTTCCGGACCCCAGTAGACGAGCTCGGCTTCCCAGTCGTCCTGGCGGCCGCCGGCGAAACCGAAGGTATCGAAACCCATGGACTCGAGGGCGACGTTACCCGTGAGCACCATCAGGTCGGCCCACGACAGGCTGCGCCCGTACTTCTGCTTGATCGGCCACAGCAGGCGGCGAGCCTTGTCGAGGTTGGCGTTGTCGGGCCAGCTGTTGAGCGGCTCGAATCGCATCTGGCCACCGGCGGCACCGCCACGCCCGTCCAGCGTGCGGTAGGTGCCGGCGCTGTGCCAGGCCATGCGAATGAAAAAAGGCCCGTAGTGGCCATAGTCGGCAGGCCACCAGTCCTGCGAGTCCGTCATGACGGCTTCGATATCTTTCTTGACGGCATCGAGGTCCAGCGTTGCGAATGCTTCGGCATAGTCGAAATCCTTGCCCATAGGGTTGGACTGGATGCCGTGGTCGCGGAGCGGGCTGAGATCGAGATAGTCAGGCCACCAGAATTGATTGGACCGGGTGTCGCCCTCTGCAGCCGCAGTACCGGGTGCCACCAACGGTGCAATCGCCATTGTCAGAGCGGCCATCACGGCCAGCGTTCTCTTGGACATTGCGTTTACCCCTCATCGTGCGAATGGACTCTTGTTGCAACTTCCAGTAGACCGCATGTCGCTCAATAATTAAAACAGAACATTTATATTACAATATCCTATTGAATCGATTAATAATCACGTCACGGCAGGGCACCGACCGATCGGCCGACAGGCCCTGCGATGAAAAGGGTTACCGAATCAGCGCGCGGCGCCGTTCGCAATCCACTGGCGAATGACGTCGATGTCGCCTTGCGCCAGGGGCGCGCCCGGCGGCATGCGCTGGCCGAAGATGCCGGCGGCGCCTTCCAGCTTGCGGATC
>JANQGP010000060.1 GCA_028277265.1 Woeseiaceae bacterium
GTCCGCGGTATCGGCCGATATGCCGGCCATGCGCATCGCGGCGCTGTTCGCCCAGCCCGCATGACCGTCGACGCGGCGCAGCCAGACGGGGCGATCACGGACGACGGCATCGATGTCGGCTGCAGCGGGAAACCGCCTGACGGGCCAGATCACCTGGTTCCAGCCGCGGCCGGAGATCCAGCGGGCACGGGGGTTGTCTTTCGCGTATTGCGCGATACGCTCAACCGCGTCCTCGACACTGATGGAACCGGTCAGGTCCAGACTCGTTTTGAGAAACCCGAGTCCCGCGACGTGAGCATGTGCGTCCGTCAAACCGGGCAGTACTGTACGGCCCCGGCCGTCGATCCGCGTCGTGACCGCAAGCGTCTCCAGCAACCCTTCATCGCCGGTTGCAACGACCCTGCCGCCGTGATCGAAGACCAACACGGAGAACTGCCGAATGCCACCGTTCGTCGACGTATAGCCGTTGACATTGACCAGTGCCGTATCGGCAGGCGCCGGCACGGCCAGCAGCAGCGGCAGGCACGCGAACAGTCGTCTCATGTCGGCAGGATACTCCGATTCGTGTTGTCGAACCGCACACGATACCATCAGCGTCTTATGGCGTCAGACGACATCGGCAGGATCCTGTGTGTGGGGGTCAACTATCGGCCGCACATCGAGGAAATGGGGCGAAAGGTCCCCGAGTACCCGGTCGTGTTCGCCCGGTTCCCCGAGAGCGTGGTCGGCAACGGTGAGGCGATCATCCGTCCCGCCGTTTCCGAGCAACTCGATTTCGAGGGCGAACTGGCGGTCGTCATCGGCCGCGAGGCGCACCGTGTGGCGAAGGAAACGGCGCTCGATTACGTCGCCGGCTATTGCTGTTTCATGGACGGCTCGGTGCGCGACTGGCAACGCCACACGATGCAGTTCACGCCCGGCAAGAACTTCGACCGCAGCGGCGCGATCGGACCAATGGTGCCTGTGAGCGAGATTCCCGATCCGACCGCTCTCGAGCTGACGACGCGCGTCAATGGCGAGATCATGCAGCGGGGAAGGGTTGCAGACCTCGTATTCGATATCCCGACCCTCATCGAATACTGCTCGACGTTCATGACGCTGAAACCGCGAGACGTCATTGCGACGGGCACACCGGGCGGTGTGGGCGCGGCCCGCAACCCCCCGGTATGGCTGGCTGACGGCGATCGCGTGGAAGTCGAAATCTCCCGAATCGGCGTGTTGGCGAACCCGGTTCGGGACGAAAATCGTGCCGGGTCACCTTAAGCATTGATTTTGCACGGAATCCCGTCCGACCGTATTTGTTGCGTATGTACCACAAAAACAACAAGTGCGTTGCCCTGCCACATATAGTCTCTCTAAAGGTTTGACATTAGGCGATATTTCTGCGATTTTTACTCGCAGCAAACGTAGTCTTTCCACAACAGATTGGCTGCCTTGCCGAAAAAAGACACCTTCAGGGTACGACTTGGCGGGGGAATCAGGGGGCCAGGACCACGTGCTTACGTAGGTTTGGAAAAAGCGGTTTCGCAAGAAGCCGCTTTTTTTTTCGGCAGGGCGTTCGTCTACTATCGTCCATCTACTATTGTCGACTCACTATTGTCGATTCACCATTGGCCGGCATGAGCACACCAACAATAATCAACCGCATCACGTCCGGCAGCCTCGTACTGCAAATTGGCATCGGTGTTATCCTCGGCGTCACGCTGGCGCTCATCGCTCCCGAGGCTGCCCGATCGGCGATGTTGCTGGGCACCCTGTTCGTCTCCGCATTGAAGGCCGTGGCGCCGGTGCTGGTGCTGGTCCTGGTCGCTTCGGCGATCGCAAATCGCAAAGCAAGCCATGCGGTGCAAATGCGGCCTATCGTGATCATGTACCTGGTGGGAACGGTTGCAGCGGCTCTGCTCGCCGTAGTTGTGAGCACGCTGTTTCCGACCACCCTGGCGTTGCAGGTGACCGAGGTCTCGCAGAACGCGCCGCAGGGTATCGCCGAAGTCCTCGGTACGCTGTTACGAAAACTCGTGGACAACCCGATCAACGCGTTGCTGACGGCGAACTACATCGGCATTCTCGTCTGGGGCGTTTTGCTCGGCGTCTTCCTGCACCACGCGGCTGAGACTACGCGCACGGCTTTGCACGATCTTTCGGATGCGATCACGAAGATCGTGCGCGTCGTCGTACGCCTCGCACCTGTCGGCATTTTCGGGCTCGTCGCAGGCAACCTGGCCGAAGGCGGCCTCGGGGTGCTCGGCAGTTACGCGCGAATACTGACCGTGTTGCTAGGTTGCATGATCGCCGTGGCGCTCGTCGCAAATCCGCTCATCGTCTGGGTCAAGACGCGCAGGAATCCTTATCCGCTTGTGTTCACGGCTCTGCGTGAAAGCGGCACCGTCGCGTTTTTCACCCGCTCATCGGCCGCGAACATCCCGGTCAACCTGTCGCTGTGCGAACGCCTCGATCTCGAGGAAGACACCTATGCCGTGTCGATCCCGCTTGGGGCGACCATCAACATGGGTGGCGCCGCCATTACGATTACGGTCCTGACCCTCGCCGCCGTGAATACTCTCGGCATCAGCGTCGACATACTGACCGCGCTGCTGCTCAGCGTCGTCGCCGCGTTGTCGGCCTGCGGTGCATCCGGCGTGCCCGGCGGATCGTTGTTGCTGATCCCGCTCGCATGCAGCCTGTTCGGCATTTCCAACGACGTCGCGATGCAGGTGGTCGCCGTCGGCTTCGTCATCAGTATTCTGCAGGACTCGGCCGAGACCGCGCTGAACAGCTCGACCGACGTCGTGTTTACAGCCGCGGTCGCGCAGAAAGGCTAGCGGCCCCGTACGGCTACTCGATCCTGTCGAGCCAGTCCGCGATGGCTGCGGCAATCTCGTCCGGCGAGTCTTCCTGAATGAAATGCGAGCCCCTGACCGTTACCTCGGTCTGGTTCTTGAGGCTGCGGGCGAACTCGCGTTGCTTGCCGAGGAGTATCGCGCCGGGTTCGGCGTTGATGAACAATTTCGGCACGTCGCTCTCGCCGAGCCAGGCCGCATAGCCGGCCGCGATTTCCGCGACGTCGGCCGGTTCGCCGTCGAGGGGGATCTGCCGCGGCCAGGTCAGCGTCGGACGGCGGTCTTCGCCGGGATTCTCGAACGGCCTCCGGTACACGGCCATCTCCTCGTCGCTCAGTTCTCGCAGTACCGAGCCAGGCAGCACTTTTTCCACGAAAACGTTCTTCTCGAGCACCATCGGTTCACCTGCTTCGGAACGGAAGCCCTGAAAGATCGGTTTGACGACGTCAGGCCAGTCGTCCCAGCTTATGGGGCAGGGGATACCTTCCATGTAGCAGATGCCGTGGACCTTGTCGGGGTGCCGGCTGGCCCAGTCGAAGCCGAGCGCCGAGCCCCAGTCGTGAATCACGAGCGTCACGTTGTCCGTTACGCCGAGCATTTCCCAGGCCGAAAACAGGTAATCGCGGTGTTCGACGTAGCGATAGCTGTCAGGCCCGGGATCGTCGAGCTTATCCGAGTCACCCATGCCGATCAGATCGACCGCGATGCAGCGCCCGCGCTCCGCCAGCGGCGGCATGATGTTGCGCCACAGATACGAGGACGTCGGGTTGCCGTGCTGGAACACGATTGGATCACCATCCCCCATCTCGACATAAGCCATTCGCTTGCCATTGATTTCAATGTACTTTTTGGGGTGTTCTGCCGTTGAGATCATCGGGGTCTCCCTGCTACATTGAGCCAAGATATAAGAAGGATGGGGCGATGATCAAAAAGGGCCTGTTTGCATTGGCGCTCACGATGGCCGCCGGCCCGGCTACCGCGGCGCTGGACGAGAACGAACGGCGCATGATCGAGTGGATCGATGCGCACACCGAACAAGCCATCGGGCTGCTCGAGGAAACCGTCAACATATCCAGCGGCACGATGAATCACGAAGGCGTTCGCGAGTTGGGCAAGGTCATGCGGCGCGAGCTGGATGCGCTCGGCCTCGATACGGAGTGGATAGACGCGCCGCCGGGAATCGATCGTGCCGGCCATTTGTTCGCGTACCAGCGGTCCGGTTCCGGACCGAAATTCGTCATGATCGGCCACCTCGATACCGTGTTCGAAGCGGACGATGCGTTCCAGACGTTCGAGCGAGACGGTGACATCGCCACAGGCCCGGGTGTGGCGGACATGAAAGGCGGCAATGCCGTCATGGTCTACGCCCTCAAAGCCCTGCAGGAAGTCGGGGCGCTCGAGAATATCCCCGTCATCGTTGCCTACATTGGCGACGAAGAAAAGATGGGCGAACCGCCGGCACTGTCGCGGAAAGACCTGATCGAGGCCGGCCAATGGGCGGACATCGGCCTCGGATTCGAATCGGCCGTCACCTTCGGCGATTCGGACTGGGGCACGATCGCGCGCCGCAGTGC
>JANQGP010000090.1 GCA_028277265.1 Woeseiaceae bacterium
TCGACGCTCCGAGAGTGTTCGCGGTAGTTGCCCGAACAGGTTGTATTGTCGTGTGAAATTCCCCACCCGAACCGTATTCGTCTCGGCAACCGCGAACCAGAAGCCAGCGTCACGCGACCGTACGCCTGATACTCGAGCCGCGCTTCAAGCGGAACTTCCCGACATTCTGACCGAAGGGAGATTCCAAGGGGGAGCGTAAGCAGTACGCCACAGAGAGGATCATCATGAACCTGAAGGACCACGAGACGGGTGTCTAGGCAGCCGATTTACTTCGCCGCCATCGCGTCGCCCAGAACATGAGCAACCGCACTGTCCAATTTATGTCGGAACAGCAACTGCGGGAATCGGTCACGCAGCGCGACATCACTTCGGCCATCGAGGCCATGTATGTCGCCATCGCGCGAGGCAATGCCCGAAATTTCTCAACGGTACGCGAATCGTTCCACTACGCCGATGCGACCTTCGGATTCAAGTCCGGCATCGACACGGGTCAGGGTCTGCTCGGCGTCAAGGCTGGCGGTTACTGGCGAATAATCACGGCAGCGGACTGGCCATTCACCAGTCCGCAGTGCTGCTTTTTGGTCCCGATAGGGGCGAGGTACTTGTGCGTGATCGTATGCGGGCTGGTGGAGCAGGCTGTTGGAGCATCTCTGTCAGCGTATGCGGCGCGAACCAGCGGTCCAAACACGGCTTCGTTCGTTGACAGCCGCCTCGGCTACGTGAACAACGTGAACGAGTAGCGGCTCCGGCAACTCTTGGGAAGCTTTTCCGCTGACTGGCGGGCAGACTTTGAGAACAACTGTAGCGAGCAGCAGAGAACCGCCCTTGATAGTCTTAGGATGTTGCGCAATGTAATGGAAGTTGGCCAACGAGCGCCGACCTTCAAGCACTATGCTTCAACAAGTTGTGATGCGCGCAGGCCGCTAACCAGACTCCTAGAATGCAGAGGAGGCAATTGCCGTGCTCAGTTACTTGCTTGCCAAGCAGATTAGCTGATTGATGAGATTTCTGCGGAGGTATGCGGGAATCTTGCGTGTTCCGGTTGTGCGCTGCTGTGCGCGGTGGGGCATTTGATGCAACGAGCGCCCCTACGGCTTGTCAATGATTACAACTACTTACAGTCTGCTTAGCTATCTACGAACCAGGCGGTCGGGAGTTCGAATCTCTCCGGGCGCGCCAAAAACAGAAAGGCCCCTCCTTGCGAGGGGCCTTTCTGTTTTCGTCTGCCGCGGAGGCTTCGAACTGGGGCGCCCGCAGGGCGACTGTTCGATCCGAGGAGCGCGTAGCGCGACGACAAGCGGGCCGCGGAGCGGCCGCTAATCTCTCCGGGCGCGCCACTACCTAAACGTCTTCTCTGGGAGGTGCTTAATCTAAATTCGATAGCGCCCCCCGAAAAAGATTGACAGCCCAAATTGCGATTTGAATGAGCGCCACGATGACGCCCAGCGTCAGTGCCGTCTTATCCTGGAAAAGCCAGCGCAGCAATCCCCGCTTCTTTTCCTGTTCTTCTTTTGTATTTGGCAGTTTGGACAGATCGAGCTCCTCCGATTGAAACGGCACCCGGCTAATCAGGAATCGATAGATCTCGCGAGCAAACTGCTCTCCCATTTCGCCCAATGCGAAGCCTGCGAACAGGACAAGGACGAAGATCGGAAATTGCCCGCCAAGTACGATCTGCAGATGGAAGAGGAAGAAGAGTCCTGTAGTCACCAGGAGCATCCAAAGAACTTCCCTTACACCTAACAGGCGCTTAACATTCTCGAGAAATTGTGCCATCTCGGCGTCGTCGTGCGCATCCTTGAAACGCTGCCGACTCTTATTGAGTTGCGTCTTCCACGCGGCGAACGAGCATCGCCGCCGCAGCATCGCCGAGGTCCATGCCGCATACACACCAAAATACGCGACGGCTGGAATGATACTGAGCAGCAATCCTCGTTCGTCGCCGAGCATTCGACTGGATAGTTCATACGTCTGCCACGCGACCACAATCCCGAAAGCATGAGGGATGAGACCGCCTGTACCCCTCACACTGATTGCCGTTTCGACGCGCTCGGCGTCGATCGCGCGGTCACGACCGGCGACGATGCGTTGCGATAGCAGCGTTAGCTCCTTCGCGTTGAAATGCTTCCATGAGTAATTGAGCATGGCAAGGACCAATACTGACGCGATAGTCAAGGTCTGTGGCGCGCCGCTCTGAACCCAGGCAGGCAGCAAAACGAACAGTATCGTGAAGCAGAGCCAGCCGGCGGTAGCGTCGAGTCCTGATTCTGTGTAGATGATTGAAATCAGACTTTTCGCGAGGCCCATTACTAAGAAGGCGACAATGAAGAGACTAAGAAAGCTGACAGCGCGAAGAAAGTCGAATTCGACGACACCCCAGCCTGCAACCCACAGCGCCAGCCCGAATTGAATGCCCGTGGCGATCGGAGACGCGAGTACACTGATCCAGTCCTGTCCCCTAAGGCTGGCGAACATGCGAATGAGTATCGGCAGTGCAAGGCAGCCAGCAGCGACGTTGCCCCGTGCCAGCAGGCCGCCGAATACGAGATTGTCGACATGCGTCAAGAACGGTCTCAATGTCTTCGCTGCGGCTACGTCGCCGTAAAACCAGCCGACCAGCATAAGTCCCGTCAAGCCCAGTATTCCGAGGATCGGCATGATCGACTTCGGTTCGGTGACGGATTGATAGATTTTGCGCACGCTGAATCTAAGCTTGGTGCGAAAGTCCGGTAGCGGGCCGACCAGGTTCCGGTCTCTGAGCGCTGCAAGAAATTCGAGCAGCCATTTTTGATGCAGTTTGTGGCGCTGCTTTTCGACGCCACGATCGTATTCTTCCTGGAACCAATTCTGGAGAGCTGTGTAGATGCGATTCGGTGTCTGGAGTGTTACCAGCGGTGCCATTTTCAAAAAACTACGCAATAGCCAACGCAGTTTCGCGACGTCGAATTTCGCTCCGTCCAATTTCGATTCGACCGATTCGACAAAGCCCTTGATCAACTCTTCCTGCCGTTCCTCGGATTCGGTGGCCGCATCCAACAGTACTTCTGTGGTTTCCAGCGAGTAAGACTCTCTTGGAGGAGGACCGATGCCGTCTTCCGCGCGGTGGTCGTCTAACCAGAAGAGCTCATCAAGGCGTTCCGGATGTTCGGCATCCAGCAGCGCGCGCAGAATTCTCGACGACAGCGTGGTTTCGATGTTGAACCAGCCGGCCATCATGCGGTCGGACACGGTACGAAAGTAGTCCAGGCTGGACAGCCGCCGTTGCGCCGCCTGGAACCGTATGCGCTCGTATTCTTCCAAGAAAGTGCTCCAGACGGTGCGCAGCACCGTGTGCGCAATGGCGCGAGGGCAGCGGGTCGAGAAGAGATTGATGGTACGGCCGTGCGAGTGAGCCTCGTCATGCACTCTGGCTACTCGTGCGTGCAGGGTCTCAAGAATTCGCTCCAGTCGCTCACGGCCACCGTCCCTGGCCTTGTTCGGCATACCGCGCCATAGAGTTTTTGCCTCGTCGATGAGATCGGCAACGTCTTCCGGGGAGCCCTCAAGTGCTTGCTGTGCGAATTCATCCAGCCGCTCGAGGTCTGCCGATGCGTCCTCGCGTTTCGGGGCTTCGATGACGTCATCGAACGGCGTGGGCAATTGCGCTGGCTTGTCGGCCGGGAGTTCAGTGTATGGATCGAGCAGCTCAAATGCCAATTGGGAGGTGTCCCATAAAACCTTCGAATCATCGTCGTAAACCCGGATTGCGGATTCGAGTTGGCCGATAGCGAAATTCCATTTCCCAATCTCCGTATAAAGCGCCTTTACACTTGCATCTGCTCGATCAAGGATCTGTTTGTGTCTTTCCTCGACCTCCGCAAGAATCGCCAGCAACCTCGAGCAGATCTTGGTCTTTGCCGCATCCGGCGGATAGCCCTCGAGGTCTCTGACGCGAATCGGCCCGGCGTCGCGCCGGCAACCCAACATGGCCTCGCACACGCTGACAATATGCTCGGCCTCTTTCGTACTGAGATCCCGCGCTCCGGACAGTTCAATATTGTTGTCGACGAAATGATTAATGGTCCATTCCAGAAAGTCGGACGACAATAAATGCGGGTCTCGCGGTTCTTCTCGTTCGACTTGCAGGTATGAAAACCATCGACGTATGCGCTCACGAATCTCCAATTCGGGTTCATTCAGCCACTGAGCGTTGCGACGATTCCGAAAATGGGACTGCCGAACCCGTCGCTGTGCCGTGGCAATCTGCTTGGTCAACAAAGGGCTTTCGATCGCCTCGCCCTTTTCCATTCCGACGCCACTAAGCAGCCTCATCGCGCGTTGCGGATCGCTGAACACACGCATCAGCGCATCGTCGAGGGAGCAGATGAAACGCGCTGAATACGGGTCGCCCTGACGGCCGGCTCGTCCGAGAAACTGCTTGTCGTGCCGCATTTCGATCGCGTGGCCCATCGAGAACAGCGCAAGTCCGCCGTTGTGTTGCGCCTGCTCGGTGAGCCGGATGTCGACACCGCGCCCGGCCAGCTGCGTCGCGACCACGATCGACCCGACCTGACCGGCGTTTCGAAAAGACTGAGCTGCCTCCTCTTCGTTCTTGCCTGTCAGCAGCACTAGTCCGGCCGCGTCGGGCAGCATTTGTTGAATTACATTGAATGCGTCCTGCGCGTCGGCGATGCTCTGGGTCCCTACCAGGATGGGCCGTTGTTGTTCGGTCATCTGTTCAACTTCGGCCGCGAGGGAATTCAACGCATCCTCCCGATTCAGGTAAACCAGATCCGTCTCCACTTTTCCCTCCCGCGGGAATCGGGGCGGAATCGTGAGCGTCGGTAGCAAGTAGCTGAACAGATACTCCAGAGAGTCATCCGCGATTGTTCCGGAGAGCCCCGACAGGTGCTTGAAGCTGTTCAACAGAACGCGCGGCGAAATGGTATTCATCGTTATCGCCTGCGGTCGCGGCTTCATTTTCTTGTCGAACTCCAGTGGCAACACCCAGTGGGGAGTGACGTTGTGCTGAATCTTGCCCGTTACGCGGTCCACGGGGCAGACACGATTACGGTCGACGACGTAGTCCTCCTCCTCTCGTGCCACCCTTGTCGCAACATAGCTGACCTCTAAGGCGTGTCGCTCCAGGAAATAGGCGCCATGACCGGATCGACGTTCTGCCAGAAGAGATTTGAATCTTTCCTCGCCCTCGACGGTAAGCGACGCTGTAAATTTGCCGCTGTCAACAGTGATATCCTCTTCCGATAAATTGGCCGCGGCGTTTATCGAGAAAGTCCAGTCAAACGCATCGCCCCGTATTGGCGTGGTTATGCTGTAGTTGGTCCCCGTTTGGTCAAGAAGAATGGCATCCGCTTCGTCCAGAACGACCGCACTCATCGTTAACGGTGCGCTCGCGGGTCTTGCCGCTGTTTCATCGGAGAGACTCTTAAAGATGAGTGCCGACAATGTCGTGTAGATCACGCGCTGTGACCATTGTGCGGGCGGCGCATCGGATGTAGGACACAACCCCGGTGTCAATCCAACGAACTCCCAGAAAGGGCGAGTGCGCAACGCATCACGCTCCGCAAGGTATTCGTTCGCGCAGACGATATAGACGCGATTGTGGCGGCAGGCGAGCGCAAACGCAGCCGGCAAGAGCGCGTAGGTTTTGCCCTCGCCGGTGTCCATCTGAATCAGAGCATGCTTCGTCAGTGCAA
Organism: Woeseiaceae bacterium; assembly: GCA_028277265.1. Taxonomy (GTDB): domain Bacteria; phylum Pseudomonadota; class Gammaproteobacteria; order Steroidobacterales; family Woeseiaceae; genus UBA1847. The sequence goes on from JANQGP010000090.1 coordinate 5,697, forward strand.
GAGCAGCTCGAATCTGTTGCGGATACAGCTCCGAACTCGGTGGCAGATCGGCCGGGGCGCGTTTGAACACTTCAATGCCCAGAGCGACCCGCTTGATGGCGAGGGGACTGTGTCGGCGGAGGCCGAGAATCGCGCCGAGAAGTCCGCTCAGAAAACTACCGCCGGTCGTCGGCGCTCGCAATTCGCCCCTAAGAGCAAGTTTGCACTCTTCCTTGAGCTCATCGTCGCCCATGTCCGAGTATTCGAGGAGAAGCTTGTAGACTTCTCGCGTGGACGACGCGATGAACTCGTTTCCAACTCTGCGTACGAGGTTATTGGCAACATCGAGTAGCTTGGTCATACGGTCACGGCCTAACTATTTTTTGGCGCCCTGGCGTCGTATTTCGGGTCTCCGCTCATCTTAGGATAGCCGATTAGGTCGGTTTGTGGCGCACATGACCTGGAAAATCCGCAGCGAACTTATTCGCCATCCGCGCTCTATCGATCGGTAGAAAACCACCGTCCATGTTCGCAAAGGAAGCAGCCTGATATGTCAATCTCCCACATCGCCGTATGCTCAAATCGAGAGATACGGTCAACTGGAATTGGCCGGAACGTTTCGTTCGACTACGATGATAGAAAAGAAGGGTTTGCCGGTTTCGGTGAGCCCTTCTTTTCTATCAACGGAGCGAAATCGTAGCTTCAGACGTTACGATTTCGAGTTCCCGTTCGATTCGAGACGCCGCATTCGATAGATGTTCCGGTGCCAAGTGCGCAAGATGGCGGCGAAGATGCTCGAACAGGGCCATGACGTCATCTACTACGAGAACACCGAGGGTGGACATGCGGGCGCCGCCAATCACGAGCAATCGGCAACGGTAGAGGCTGACGGCTAACATTGACCAGGGAGAGAGACGACATGCGAGGCATCACCGCGTATCTGCAAGTGACCAATACCGATGAAGCGGTCGCCTGGTACGAAAGGGTGTTCAATGCCAAGGAGGTTCGCGCGCGCCTGGTGGCGCCGGACGGCAAATGTATGAACGCCGAGATCGAGATTGAGGGCGACATCTTGATGCTCGCGGACGAGATGCCGGGCATTGGTTCGACGAGCCCGGCAAGCCTCGGCGGAACCTCGGTTGTTCTCAACCTTCATGTGGCTGACGCCGACGCGATCTTCAAAGCGGCAATCGAGGCCGGGGCCGAAGAGGTGTTTCCGCTGGCCGACCAGTTCTACGGTGACCGTGCAGGGCGCGTACGGGACCCCTTCGGTCATCACTGGATTATCGCCACCAGGGACCGAGAGGTCCCTGAGCCGGAGATGGTGTCCGCGTTTCAGGCCCTGTTTAGCAGCTGATATTGAAGTGTCGAGAGACACACTGAAGTAGCAATAAGTAGAATGCCAATGTCGACGGAGTATCGGGGGGTGGGGCGTTCTGAACGCGACGGCATTCAACCTTTAGGATAAACTTCGCGCTCTGTTCGATCTTGATGTTCGACTTCCGAGAAACAGTTGCCCGCGATTGATGCCATTGACGATCTACTTGGTCAGCACCCCCGAGCGGGTCTCGGGATCACGCCGACACCCATCACCAAATTGGCTCGATTGTCGGAGCGGTTCCAATGCAGTGCGTATGTACTGAGAGACGACCTCACAGGGTTCTGTCTTGGCGGGAATAAAGTTCGCAAACTCGACTATTTGATCGGAGACGCGATTCGAAGCCAGGCGGATACACTGGTGACGATGAAGGCGAGCAGCTTCAGCCGCAATGCAGCCGCCGCCGCGGCGGTACTTGGTCTTGAGTGTCACGTGGTCATGCCGGGTTCAGCCCAGTGTCACAATCCGGCTAGTGGACGATTGTTTGATGCGCTCGGTACGCGCCTCCACTACATTGACGGTCAAGCGGAAGACGCAGTTCAGCAGGCACATGACATGCTAATAGCCAAGCTGAGAGCGGGCGGCAGATCTGTTTACGTGCTACACCCCGGAGGCAGCGACGCCATCGGCGCGCTGGGTTATGTGCAAGCGTTTCGTGAGATTACCGAGTACTCGACAGATACCGGTGTTCACTTCGATCACATCCTGCATGCGACCGGATCAACGGGTACACAGGTCGGACTCATGGTGGGCCAGAACCTAAGCGGTTACTCGACAGTGATTACCGGTATCGCCGTATCGCAACCGGCCGATGTGCAGTCGAGGAGAGTCCGCGAGCTGGCAGCAACGGTCAGCGAGAGGTTTGGGCTTGACTGGGTTCCCGACAACCTGGTGGTCGATGACCAGTATCTTGGTGAGGGCTACGCCATACCATCGGCGGAGGCACGATCTGCCAGCGAGTTGTTCGCGCGTGCTGAGGGTCTATTGCTCGACGATGTCTACACAGCAAAAGCCGCGGCGGCCCTCGTGGCCTACGCGCAAAATGGTCGAATCGGTACCGCTCAGAATGTGCTTTTCATACACACGGGCGGTAATGCCGGCCTCTTCTACTGAGAAGATAGTGATGACTGTATCAGCGCCATTCCTGCGACTATCACCCGATTGAAACCACAGGTGGAATCCAGGGCTCGCCGGCGATCGCGTTCGCGTGTTTCTGTCCTTAGCCGTTGCCCGACAGGTCTTGCGCCAGCATCAGTGCGTTTCTGTCGGGATCGTAGAACGTCGCGGTGCTCACCATGCCGTCGATGACCTCGGTTT
>JANQGP010000112.1 GCA_028277265.1 Woeseiaceae bacterium
TCGAACGGTTCGGCCGCGTCCGTCTCATCGTCCTGCGCGAGTGCTGCTGAATGCCAACCGGAAAGCACCAGGCCAACGGCAAGTGCTGTCGCGGAGAGTTTCATTGGTTTGACCTGTTTCATTATTGAACCTGTTGTTAGGTCAGGCGGTTCGATTCGCCTGGGAAGTCAACGGGCACCCGCTCGCTGAAGAGCGGGTGCCACGCGGTCAAGCATTGTTCAGGCGATCACTCGAACCAGAGTGCTTCTCTGCGGTTGTTCGGGTTGATGCCGAACGCCCACGGATCGGAGAAATCGCTGCCTTCGACCTCGCCGCCGAGGTAAGTCGGCGTGAGAACCAGATCCGGAAGCGGGTTGCCGTCCGTGTCGTACTGCGGAATCGTGATTTCGACCGGCGCCGTTGACGCTGCTGCGCCGGCACCGTCGACGATCAAGTCGGCATGCGCCAGTGAAATGACCGGCTGGCCGAGGGCCGTAGACGTCAGCAGTTCGAGGTCCGTGCCGGCGCCGGAAACCGGGCTCTTGTCCGTGCCCGCTGCAACGGTCGCAAACTGGACGCCAATGGACTCGGCCCACGCCTGCTCGTCGGCAAACGTACCGAACGCGTTGCCGCGCGCCGGGACCTGGCAGGCAAAGATGCCGCCATTGATCGACAGGTCGCCGGCAATTGCCGCGTCCTGCGTCTCGCTGCTGTCGATGCGCAGGCAGTAGTTGCCGTCGGTCGCATCTTCGTTTGCGGCGAACGACGAGATCACGACGAGATTGTTGATCGTCGGCCAGATGCCTTCGCGCAGGCGCAGGCCGCTGCCGTCGGAGTGCGTGCCGTCGTCATTGGCGGAGACGATGCAGGTCAGGTTGTTGATGACCGGGCGGCTGTTCAGACCGGCCGCGATCAGTGCTTGCTTGGCCGCATCGCCCGCCGCGTCATCCGGGAAGCTCGAGTAGCTGCCGATCCCGTCGGCTTCGATACAGTGGTCGCCATCGTTTGCCTGCTGGATGACCAGCGCGTTCGAGATCGTGCCGTTATAGCCCTCGTCGAGGTCGATCGAGTCGTCACGGACGTACAGGGCAACGAAGCCGTCGACGTCAGCCGAGCCGCCGAAAAACTCGATACCGTCGTCGTAGGTCGAGTAGACCTGGAGGTTCTTGATGACCGTGCCGCGGCCCACGCCGCCGAACGAAATACCGTTGAGCTCGTCACCGTTGGCAACCTGGGCACCCGTATGCTTGACGATGACGTACTCGAGGATACCCGAGCTGTCGTTGTCGTTGTCGCCGCCGTACTGCGATTCGTCGTCGCCCTCGGAGCCTTCGGCGTCGATCGAGCACTCCGTGCCCGCCGTCAGCGCGAAGCCAGCTTCGCCGCGGTTGCCGTCGTAGGTGCACTTGTTGCTGACGCCGAAACCGTTGATGACGATGCCGCCCCACTGCTGTACGGCGCGAGCGCCCGTCGGGTCTTCGGCCGTCGTCGGCAGCGTGTCTTCGACGTCGGAGATCGACGTAAACGTGATCGGCGCGCGCGACGTGCCCTGGGCAATGATCCGCGAACCGCGGTTCACGATGAGGAAGTCACGACGCGTCTCGAACGCGAGAATAGTACCCGGCTCGATCGTCAGGGTCGGACCGTCACCACCCTGGGTGATGCCTGCTGCCGACAGTTCTGCCTGCGTACCGTAGGTCTGGCCGATGAACAGGCTGGTCCGGAACTTGTGCGCACGGCCGCCGGGCAATGCCGGTAGCGTAACGTCCTGGAGAATCGGGTTCGTCGGACCGGCGAACACGTCGGTGTATTCGCAGTTGCCGTCCGGGTCCTTGACGCCCGTAATCGTGTCCGCACCGACCGTGATCGCCGCGCAACCCTCATTCGGGTCGCTGCCGGTTGTCGTCGTGTTGTTGTTGTTCTGGTTGCTGTTGTCCGTGTTGTTCACCGGCGCGATTGAGATGTCGCCACTGTCGCACGCTGAAATCAGCGCGCCAGCGACGAGCACGGCGAACAGTCGAGTCAGGTTCATGATTTCCTCTCCAGAAATTTTGAGTGCTTGTTTTCTTCTCGCGCACGGCAGCTCTCACCGCGCATCGGGTTGAGGCGAGAAATCTAGATCGGACGTGTGGCGCTTCTATGACAAGAGTATTAAGGATTTATTACAGGGCGTCAGACGCTCAGGGAGAAGCGATAGCCGCTGCCGCGCACGGTCTGGAGATATCCGTCTTTTTCAAACGGTTCGAGGATACTTCGCAGGCGCCTTATGTGGACGTCGACGGTCCGTGCGCCGACCGTGCTGTCGCGATCCCAGACGTGCAACAGCAACTGGTCGCGCGAGAACACACGGTCCTGATGCGTAAGCAGGAAGTGCAGCAGCCGGTACTCGCGTGGCGCGAGGGACACGTAGGTGTCGTCGACCGCAACGCGATGACCCACGTTGTCGATCGATATGCCGCCGGCGCTGACGACGTTCGAGGTGTGGAAGTTGGCCGGCCGCCGCAGGCACGCCCCGACTCGGGCGAGAAACTCGTCCATATCAAGGGGTTTTCCGACGAAGTCATCGGCACCGGACTCGAAGGCCGAGACGACGTCGGTCGACTGCGGCCTGTCCGACGTCATCACGACGCGCATGGCTTTGAGTTCGTCGCTGCGGCGCACGTCGCTCAGCAGTTCGACGCCGGCAAGATCCGGAAGTGCGCAGTCGCAGACCATCAGGTCCGGCTGACGGCGGCGCACCTCGGCGAGCGCGGAGCTCGCGTCCCCGGTTTCGGCCACGTCATGGCCGAGCTCGCGCAATCCCGATGCGACACGCGATCGGGATGCCACATCCGCGTCCACTATCAGGATAGAAGCCAATGTCATAGCACCTGCCTGTACTACTGAAACAGCGACGTTAATCAGGGGCTTTTACAGGCTGTTTACGCTAATGTTGCGATAATGTTACATAGCCGGTCACTGCGAATTGACGACGACACCGTAGGGGAATCTCCCGATAGTCGAGCGGAGCCCGCGCGGCGACTATAGATTCATGGACGTGGACGCAAGAGAACTGATGACGGAGTTGCGGGAGGACCACCGCAACATGGCGATCGTGCTCGACCTGCTCAGCGAGCTCGTCGATGAGATGGAGGCCGGCAAGGACCCGGACTTCGAGCTGTTCGACGAGATCATGCGGTACATGACCATCTACCCGGACGCCGTTCACCACCCGAAGGAGGACGTCGTCTACGAGCAGCTGCGCGACACACGACCGGACCTTTCCGGGGAACTCGACGACGTGCCCGCGGATCATCGCGACATTGCACGGCTGGGTTCACTGCTGCGGGACGAGGTCGAAGCGATCAATGCCGGGGCCGCGGTGCGCCGCGACAAGATGATCGAGGATACGACGGCCTACATCAAACGTTTGCGCGGTCACATGCTCTGGGAAGAAGAAGACCTGTTCCCGCTCATCGACCGCATGCTCGATGCCGAACCTCGCCAGGTCGATGTCTCCGAGTGGCAGCACATCAAGGACCCCGTGTTCGAACTCGAGATCGAAGCCGGCTTCCGGCGCCTGATGCAGAGCCTGCCCCCGGCCGCCTGATCGGGCATTCGGAAAGCGTTCTGCCGCGAACCGCGGGCAAAAGGGCATCTAACCTTTTCCTCCGCTTCTACACTTACAGGGTGAAGAAAGTCGATTCCATGGAGGAAGAGCCGTGAAGAGATTGCTTGCAACAACCATGATCCTGATCGCCGCACCGATAGCCGCTGCGTTCGAACTACCGGACGGCTGGTATCCGGTGGGCGACTCCGGCGAAGGAGGATATGCGCTGAACGTCGGTCCCGATACGGGTTACGAGGGTGCCGGCCTCGAGGTATACGGGGCCGAACACACGAGCGGACAGTTCGGCGGCGTGGGCCAGTCCATTTCGGCGAGCGACTACGTCGGCAAAACGGTTCAGCTGACCGCGTATATACGTACCGAGAATGTGGACGATGGATACGCCGGGCTCTGGTTTCGAGTCGACAAGGGCAAGGACATGCTCGTTCTCGACAACATGAACGACCGCGGTGTGACAGGCACCACTGGCTGGCGTTCCTACACGTCTGTCCTGCGCGTTGACGCCGAAGCCACGCAGATACTGTTCGGCGCGATCCTGACAGGCACCGGGCGGATGTTCGTCGACGAGTTCGCAATCGATATCGTGCCCGACGATACACCGACGACCGCAGCGTATGGGCCGAACGAACCGAAGAACCTCGGCTTCTGATCCTTCGCGCGACGATTGAACGTGTCTGGAGACGAGGACCTCGTTGCCCGGGCGAAACTCGGCAATCGCGCGGCCATCGAAGCTCTTTTTCGTGCCTACCAGGACGACGTGTACAGATTCGCTTTCACTCTCGCAGACTGGGATCCGACCCGGGCGCAGGATCTCGCCCAGGATACGTTCCTGACGGCGTTCGAGAAATTACGCTCGCTTCGGGACGACAACTCGTTCAGAAGCTGGCTGCTTGGCATCGCGTACAACCTGAACCGAAACCAGCGTCGCAAGGCAATCCTGGAACTCGATCGCGCTTCGTATCTCACGGCGGTCGCGACGCAGAACCGCGGTGCGGAGGAGCTTGCAGCCTCCAGTCAGAGCCGGGATCTGCTGCGGGATGCGCTGTCCAGGATCGCCGTCGGTCAGAGGGAAGCGCTGTATCTCCGCGAAATCCTGGGTTATTCGTACAAGGAAACCGCGACCATTCTGGGAATCACGGAAAACGCCGCGAAGAACCGCGTTCACGCAGGCAAGGCGAACATCGAGAGAGCGGTCGGAAGCATCGAAAAACGTCCGCTCCGCCAGGGCACTCGAAGTGACAGTTAAGGAATCATCGAGAACGCCGCACCAAACCGCGCTTCTGGCACGATGGCGGGAACAGGACCGCCGGCTTCGCGCACCTGAGTCGTTGATCGACTCCGTCCTGGTCCTGATCGACCGCAGGCGCTCCCGCACGAGGCGAATCCTTGCATTTGCAGCCGCGGTAGCGCTGGCAATGGCCGCGGCATGGCTGGCTTCTCCCGTCCCCGAAATCGGCGAGCCGGTTGACGTAGACGGTTTGCCGGTTCTCGGGCCGGTCGCGGACATCCGGGCCAACGGGCCCTGCTCCGTCAGCGACAGCTGCCTCGGTGTTCGGACCAGGCTGTCGGCAAGAGACGTCGGGGCCGTTCCCTTACCCGGCATGCAGGCTTCGCGCGGCCGGTGACCCTGTAGCGAACCGCGCTCAGAAATACCAGGCGAATTGCACGAACACGCTGCCTTCGCTCGACAGGTAGCGGTCGGGCACACCGGTCTCGATGCCGCCGAACTCACTGCCATCCGGCCCGAGCGGCACGTTGATGCTGCCGAGCATCGTCATCTCGTCAGACAGGCTGTAGCGGGTCACGAGCTGGAACAATGCGCTCGGGTCTTCGGCATTGAGAAACAACGTCGGCGTCAGGGTCCAGAGCGGTGTCATCTCGACGAGGACGTTCGCAGCCAGGTATTGGCGGCCGAGCGTGAACAACTCGCCACGCGACACGCGGGCGAGCAGATCGGGATGGCCGCCAAGCGTCAGCGGATCGTATCGACCGTCCTGCACGCCGAAACCGTTGAAGAAGTACTCGATGCTGCCGCTCACGTTCCTGCCGCGCCAGACCCACGAATACGCCAGGTTGGTCACGAACTGGGCATACGTATCGAGATCGGTGTCCGTAATCACGAGATCCATGGTCCAGACGGCACCGCCGACGTCGCGCCCAAGACCGAGCCCGACGACCGGGTCGCCGTAGCTCTCCGCCACGAGCAGGTTGTACTCGGCAACGTCCGCAAAGCCGTGGTACTTGAACGCTATCGTGGCCTGGTCCTGTTCGACATCGCCGGTCCGCGGATCGCGCCGCAGGACCCAGGCGACCTGCACGTCATTGCCGTTGTCCTGCAGGTATTGGGCGTAGAGCATGTCGTCGCCCGTCTTGTACTCGGTATCGATCGAGGCCGGGTCGAACGGGTTGACGAGATCCATCGGCGCGTAGGCGAGGCCATTGCCCCACGACAGGGCCTGGCGACCGAAGCGAATCACCGCCTTCTCACTTGCATAACCGACCCAGAGCCGGTCCATACGATGCAACAAGGCGCTTTCCGAACCGTCGGTGATGACGTCGCTCAGGTCGAACAGCCGCCGGTCGTCGTCGGGGATGCCCGTAATCCTCAGACCTTCTCCCTGCTGGCCGATCAGCTGCCAGGCCGAATCGAACGTCCAGCGGCCGCGATCGATGATCAGGTTCAGGCGGAGATCCGCCGC